>JABSPI010000044.1 GCA_013214365.1 Erythrobacter sp. | reverse complement strand
GAGGGGCATTTCAAACTTTCCTCGGGCCGGCACAGCGGGCATTATCTGCAATGTGCGCGGGTTTTGATGAACCCTGATCGCGCCGGCCGCCTTGCCCAAGGCGTGGTGGATGCCATGCCCGCCGACCTCATCGCACAGGTCGATGTGGTTGTCTCGCCAGCTATGGGGGGAATCATCATCGGACAGGAAATCGCGCGGGTCCTTGGCAAAGATGCGATGTTCCTGGAACGGCCCGAAGGTGTGTTTCACTTGCGCCGGGGATTCGCTCTGGAGCCCGGGGCGAAAGTGTTGATGGTCGAAGATGTGGTGACCACTGGCCTGTCCTCGCGCGAGGCGATCGCGGCGGTGGCACGCGAAGGCGGCGAGGTGATCGCGGAATGTTCGTTGATCGATCGCAGCGAGGGGACCGCCGATCTGGGGGTTCCATTTTACCCGCTGGCCGCGTTCAATTTCCCGACTTATGCCGAAGATGAGATCCCACAAGAGCTGGCCCGCGTAGCTGTGACCAAGCCCGGCAGCCGCAAGGAGTAAGAATTGAGCGATCGCCATCCCGCCCCATTTGCCAACCGTTTGCGGCTTGGCGTGAATATCGACCACGTCGCCACCATCCGCAATGCGCGTGGGGGCGACCACCCTGATCCGGTGCGCGCGGCGCAAATCGTCGCGAGCGTCGGGGGCGATGGGATCACCGCGCATTTGCGCGAAGATCGCCGGCATATTCGCGATGAGGATTTGGCCCGCATCCAGGATGCAACCGATTTGCCGCTCAATCTGGAAATGGCCGCAACCCAGGAAATGTTGGAAATCGCGCTGCGCCACCAACCGCACGCCGCCTGCATTGTCCCTGAAAAGCGTGAGGAACGCACCACTGAGGGCGGATTGGATGCCGCCGGCCTCGACAATCAACTCACCCCGATCGTCGATCAATTGCGCGAAGCGGGCATACGCGTCTCGCTGTTCATCGAGGCGAACGAACGCCAATTGGATGCGGCATTGCGGCTGGGTGCGCCGGTGGTGGAATTTCACACTGGCGAATATGCGCACGCTTTTCTCGATGGTGACCATGAAAAGGTCGCCAGCGAAGTGCGCCGGATCGCCGATATGTCGGCATTGGCGGCCAAAAACGGGATTGAACCGCATGCCGGCCACGGCCTCACCTATGAAAACGTGCAACCCATCGCCGCTATCCCGCAAATCGCCGAACTCAATATCGGCCACTATCTGATCGGTGAGGCGGTCTTTACCGGGCTGGAGCCTGCGATTCGCCGGATGCGCGATTTGATGGATGAGGCGCGCGATTAATGCCCGATCCAGCCGCCCCCGAACTTGACCCGTCGCAAAAACGCTGGGCCTTTGGCGCGGCCGGTCTGTTTTTGCTGGCGGTCGGGTTTCTTGGCTTTTCGGCCAATACCGGGATTTTGATGCCGTTCGCGATTGGCTGGGTTGCGTTGCAGATATTCGGCTATGTCGGCGCGCTCAAAATGGCCAAGGGCGATTTTGCGCACCCGCTGTTCAAATCGCAAGTCCTGCTCCATGTGATCGCTGTGATGTTGTTGATCGTCACCATAGTGAGGAGCACGCAATGATTATCGGCCTTGGCTCTGACCTGTGCAATATTGAGCGGATCCAGAACTCGCTCAACCGCTATGGCGAGAGGTTTGAAAACCGCGTCTTCACCGAGATCGAACGCGCCAAAGCGCGCCGCCGCCCCTTCACTATTGCGGGAACCTACGCCAAACGTTTCGCCGCCAAGGAAGCGTTCAGCAAAGCGGTCGGCACCGGATTTAAGCGCGGCGTTTACATGAAAGATATCGGGGTTGTGAACGCGCCCAGCGGAGCTCCGACGCTTGCATTGACCGGCGGAGCTGCAAAGCGACTTGAAGAAATGATCCCTGACGGCCATGAGGCGCACATTCATCTCACCCTAACCGACGATCACCCATGGGCGCAGGCGTTTTGCATCATAGAAGCCTATCCCAAGCCCTGACGTGAGCAATAGCGAACAAGACATTGAACCAAACCACTCCCCCCGAAACCCAATCCGAACCCGCCGATCAAGCGGACCGCCGCGCGCGCGATAAAGAAGCGCTTGATGCTCTGGCTGAAACCTCCGGCGCCAAGTCTGCAGAGGCGGCAGAAGAAGACGCGCAGGGTGGCGATGATGAAAAGATCAACTGGTTTGCAGAATTGCGCGGTTTGGCGCTGATGCTGCTGGCGGTGCTGTGCTTTCACAGCCTGATCGCCAAGCCATTTTACATCCCATCCATTTCGATGATGCCCGCTCTGCATGTCGGCGACCGGCTGGTGGTGAGCAAATATCCCTATGGCTGGTCATGGGCCTCGGCCAGCTTTCACCTCCTGCCCAGAGCAGAATGGCGAATCAATGGCTCCACCCCCGAATATGGCGATGTGGTTATCCCGGTGCATCCGGTCGACAATGTCGATTACATCAAGCGCGTGATCGCTTTGCCCGGCGACACGATCGAACTGGTCGATGGGCGAGTTATCCTCAACGGGACGCCGATCCCGCGCGAAGTGGTGCCACCGGTGCGTATTCCGTTTGAGCCGGAATTGATGTGCGTCAACGGCCCGTGCCTTGCCGCATTTCAAAGCTACCGGGTGCGCGATGAAGATGGCCGGCAATATTTCGAGCCGCCCACCTACCGCGAGACATTGCCCAATGGGGCGACCTATCTGATTATCGATCACATCGAGAACCAGCCGCATGATGATTTTGGCCCGCTGACCATTCCCGAGGGCGAGGTGTTCGTCATGGGCGACAACCGCGACCATTCGGCCGATAGCCGTGCCGAAATATTTGAAAGCGGCCTTGGCGGGCCGATCCCGCTGGAAAATATTGGCGGAAGGGCCGAATTTATCACCGTTTCATTCGACGGTTCAGCAAGCTGGAATCCGTTGAGCTGGTTCTCGGCCATGCGCGGCGAGCGGGCATGGGTGACCTTGCGCCCGGCGCTTGCCGAAACCCCGGCGCAAACCGGGGATGCAGGCGAATAGACCCCTTGCCACAGGGCGCTTAGCCCAAGCCGGAAATGCGGGTATATGCAGGCGGGACGGATAAAGCAGTTAGACGCAGGCAGGACAATTTATGGCGAAGAAATTTCTCTATCTGATCGCGATTATCATCGTCTTGATGATTGCCGCGCTGGCCGCTTTGCAGATCTGGAGCAAGGAGCTGACTCAGGCGGCGCTGGTCCCCACCACCGAATTTGTCCCCACCGCGCAGCTTGAGGAAAACGCATATGAGGACCCCGACCTGTGGTATTCGCGGCCCGGCATTGGCGTAACCGATCCCGCGCGCTGGCAACCCGCTTACATAACGCCAGAAACTGAAGAAGCAGCCAGCCAAGACGGGTCCGCGGCGAGCGCGCAAGCAAACGAAGAGACACCGCCGGTTTCACCAACAGCACCCGCGGCCCAAGCCGCCGAGCAACATGATTTTGCAGTGTTTTTCGTCCACCCCACCAGCCACCTTGAACGCTCAAGCTGGAACGCGCCATTTGGCGATGAGGAAGCCGAGCGGATCGCCCGCACCTATATTCGCGGCATGGCGAGCCCGTTCAACGCCGCCAACGAAATCTGGGCGCCGCGCTATCGCCAAGCGACCATGGGCGCGTTTTTGACCGATGCGCCCGAAGCGCAGCAAGCGATCGATGCCGCCTATGCCGATGTGTTGCAGGCGTATAATTATTTCCTCAGCTCGGTCGATCAGGACAAGCCAATCGTGCTCGCCGGGCACAGCCAGGGCGCGCTATTGCTGCTGCGTATCCTGCGCGAAGAGGTCAAGGACAGCCCGGTCGCCGACCGCATCGCTGCGGCCTATATCATTGGTTGGCCGATTTCGGTTGAACATGACCTGCCGGCTCTGGGCCTGCCCGCTTGCAGCGCCCCTGAGCAGAGCGGCTGTATCATGTCATGGTCCAGCTATGCCGAACCGGCCGATCCCAGCGCGCTGTTGGAAACATATTCCAACTCGCCCGGATTTGACGGCGAAATGCGCGCCGACAGCCTGATTTTGTGCACCAANCCNTTAACCGGCGGGGGCGAACAATCCGCCGAGATGAGCGCCAATTTGGGCACGCTTATCCCTGATGAAGAGACCTCTAATGGCAAGCTGATGCCCGCTGCGGTGCCCGCGCGCTGTAACGAGCAGGGTTTCCTGCTGATCGGTGCCCCGCCAGCAATGGGGCCGCATGTGTGGCCCGGCAATGATTATCACATCTATGATATCCCGCTGTTCTGGGCCAACACACAGGCCGATGTCGGACGCCGGATTGCCGCGCATGTCACAGCCGCCCCTGCACCATCGGCAGATGTAAACTGATCAGCGACAACGCCATCGACTTTGCCGAGGCGCTGCCCGAGGGCGGCGTGCTGCTCGGGCTCGACCTTGGGACCAAGACAATCGGCACCGCTTTGTGCGATGCCGGTTGGCGATTTGCGACCGCTCACAAAACCTTGGGCCGGGGCAAATGGGGCCGCGACAAGGACCGGATTGCCGAATTGATAGAGAGCCGGGGCGTGAGCGCTATCGTGCTTGGTCTGCCGCGCAATATGGACGGTTCCGAAGGGCCACGGGCGCAATCGGCAAGAGCCTTTGCCCGCAATCTCGACACCGCGTTCGGGCTGCCCGTGCTGTTATGGGATGAACGTTGGTCCACCACCAGCGCCGAAGGGGCAATGATTGCGCAGGATATGAGCCGCGCCAAGCGCGCCGAGGCGATCGATGCCCATGCGGCCGCTGTGATCTTGCAAGGGGCGATTGACCGGCTCGCGGGCGGGGTGATTTAAAGGCCACGATTTAAGAGCGACGATTTGGGGAGCGACGATTTGGGGAGCGGGGGGGTCCGCGCCGCTCACCCCCTGCCAAGCGGTGAGGCCCGCTTGGCCTGCGCGGCTTTTGCCACCATGCGGCTGCCGCACAATTCCGCCTCGCGCCACAGCGCGTCCCTTGCCCCCTCATCCAGCCGCGCCGCACGCGCTTCAAAACTGGCCAGACGCAGCCTTTCGCTGGGATGGGTTTTGCCGATCCACGCCGCAAAATCCTGCGCCGCCTCGCTCCCACTGGCCACTGCGGTGCGCAGCAATATCTCGGTCGCATTGGAATTGAGCAGGCCCGCAATCTGCCCGCGTTCCAGATCGAACCGATATTGGTCGAACCACGCTTGCGACGGGTCGACATGGATCACATTGAGCGAAACCGACAGGCTTTTGGGGGGATGTTGGCAATGGATGTCGTGGTGGGGGCGATAGAATTGGATCGCGCCTTCGCCCCAGGTGGAACGCCCGGTAAAGCGCAGCGGCACCTCTTCCCCGCGATAGCCACAAGCGGCACTGTAATCATATTCGTAATGATCGCTGACATAGCCGGGCCCGCAATATCCGCCGGTCAGAAAGGCGAAATTGTGGTCGTGGGGCACGCCATAAGCAAAGGTTTTGGAGCCGCTGTCGCGCAGCACCAGATCGCTTGCCGCGGGCCAGATATTGGCGCGCACAAAACTCCCCGCGCGCAGCGGGCTGAGCACAATTGCCTGCGGACCATAGCCGCTGGCAATGTCATCGCCGCCGCCTTTGAGCCGCTCAATCAGGATATCGGCCAGAAAGTCGCGATTGTTCAGCAGCCGCTTGAGCCAGCAGGCGATCTGCGCGGTCGCCGCCTCGTCGCGGGGCTCGAAGGGGATCTGGGCAAAACCCTCCAACGCCTCCTCAAGCGTGCAGCTTTGCGTGTCGGTGATGGTGTAATCGACAGGCATTAACCGGCCGCCGCCCGGCGTTTTGGAAGCGTGGCTGGACGCGTTTGGGGAATGGAATCGTCGCAAGGTTGGCTGTGCGCTTGGCTTTGGGTGCGCCGCTCGATCAGCTCGGCATGCAATTGCGCGGCGGGCCCGCTCAGCGCATCGCCCTCGCACAGGGCCAAATCCTCCAACAGCTTCATCCCGCGCGCCGTATCCCCCGCGACCATCTGGCGCACCGCCTCCCAGCGGGCGTGGCGATCATGCGCCTGATCGCGGGCAAAATCGGTCATCGCGGCCAGATTGCGTTCCCCTGCGCGCGCGCCATTGCCAAGCGCGCCCAGCACGCCCAGCGCCATAATCTGCTCGCTTGCGCGGCGGTTCGCGCTGGTCTGGCGCAGCACAGTCCCATGGCTTGCGCAATGCTCGAGTGTGGGGGCGGGATTGGGGCTGGTTTGCACCAATTGCAGAACCAACAGGCTGCGCGAGACGGCGGTGATCTGGCGCGCTTCCACGCGGGGGAGACAGGCGATCTGGTCGCCGGCCTGCCAATCCTGCGCGGTGATCACAGGCGCGCTGCCTTCGCGCAGAGCAATCAATCGCCCGCGCCCCGATCCAGCCACAACCATTTCGCGCATGTCACAATCGGCAAAACGAACCGTCTGGGCCGCGTCATCCGCCCGCTGCTTTTCATCCAGTGGCTCATAAACGCACAGCGAGAGCGAGCAGCGCGCGTTTTGCAGCAATTCCAGTTTCAAAAATCCCGCGCCGACCGAATGGCGAAACGGCGCCTCGCCCAAGGGTTTGGTGCGCAAGGGTTCAAGGAAGGCGCGGTGAAAATCATCAACAAATCGGCGCGCCTGCGCGTGATCATACATCAATGCGGCCAATGCCGAGCCCGGCTCGATCGCGCCGGTTTGGCCCAGCCGCTCCAAATCACGCGAGATCGCGGTGATGCGAGCGGATTTGAGCCAGTCCTTATGCGCCTGACGCATGAGCGAGAAAGCGCTGACCTGTTTCGCACGGTCACGGCGCAGCGCGGCAATTGCGGGGTGAATGTGCATCTTCGATCAGCTGCGCAGCGCTAGCCCCCCGGCAATATCGCGCCCGCGACCGAACCAATGCTTTCGGGCGGAACGGTCTCGTAAACATAGACCATCAGGGCCACGATGGAATCATCATAGGCGGCCGAGCTGTCGCTGACCGCGCCATAAATTGCCTGTGCGGTGTCGAGGCCGGGCAGGCTGGCAAGTTCGATCTTTTCGATGGCGATATCTCCTTTTGGGCTTCAAAGCTGAGGGAAAATGCGCGATTGCGGTGATGTAGTGGTTTTATCACGCGCGCCCAGATACAGGGATGATCGGGGTGATTAAAACGCTGTAATGCGCCGGGAATGGCGACAGGAAAGAGGCGCGATGAGCGACAAAGACCCAAAAACCGCGCCGCGTTTCAACGCAAAGGATGCGGGCAAATATTTCTTTCGCGCAGGCCACACCGGATGGCTGGGCCTGCGCTATGCCGATCACGGCGACAATTGGGTCGAATTGGAATTGCCGTGGCGCGAAGACCTCTTGGGCGAACCCGACCGCCCCGTGCTCGCCTCGGGCCCGATCATCAGCTTGCTGGATATGGCGAGCGGGATGGCGATCTGGCAGACGCGGACCTCTTTCGTGCCGATCGCAACGCTCGATTTGCGGGTGGATTACCAACGCCCCGCGCGCGAACGCAGCGCGGTGTGGGGCCGGGTTGAATGCTATCGCATCACCCGCTCCGCAGCCTTTGTGCGCGGCATAGCCCATGATGGTGAGCGCGATGATCCGGTCGCAACCATGGCGGGCGTGTTCATGAATATCGCGATGGACCCCCGCCAAGGCCGCATTCCCACAAGCCCCAACGAACCCCAAGAAAACGCGAAGCAGCCATGAGCGAAACTGACGATCAAACCGGCCTCTCCGATCCGCAATGGCCCGACCCGCAATTGCCCGCCTATGCCCGGACATTGGGGATCACCGTGCATGACAGCGAAGACGGCATTCCGGTCTTGGCGGTCGAATTCGGCCAATCGGTCGAGGGGCGGCCACAACATTATCACGGCGGGGCGACCGCGGGATTGCTTGAAAATGCCGGCTATGCCGCTTTGCGCGCGCAGCTTCACGCCGATGGCCGGCACATGCAGCTCAAACCGATCAATATCACGGTGCAATATCTGTCAGCGGGCAAGGCCCGGACCAGCTACGCCAAAGGCCGCATCACCCGGCTTGGTCGGCGCAATGCCAATATCACGGTCGAAGCCTGGCAGGATGATCGCGAGCGCCCGATTGCGAGCGCGGTGATGAATATCCTGATGGCCGAAACGGCGTGATGATGCGCTAGCGCGGCGGTTCAACCGGTTCGATCCGGATGCCGTCATCGTCGAGCACAATTTCAAGCGGCACACCCTCTTGCGAGAGGATCAATCGCTCGCTTTCAATCCGCAGCGATGTCCCATCCTCGCCCAATGGAATTTCCTCACCCTCACCAATATCGAGCGGCTGCACCGGGCCTTGCGGGTCGGGCGCGGCACTCGGCCTTGGCGCAGGCAACGAGAGCGCACCGCGCATAAAATCCTTCCAGATGCGCGCCGGCAATCCGCCCCCGCTGATCCGGTCGAGCGGTGAATTGTCGTCATTGCCAATCCATACGCCCACCACCAGATCGCCGGCATATCCAACGAACAAGGCATCGCGGTAATTTTGGGTCGTGCCGGTTTTGCCGTAATTGGCAATCGGCAATTCGGCCGCTTCGCCGGTGCCATCATTGATCGCACGGCGCAGCATCTGCTCAATATCGCCATGGATCCGGCCCGAGGCGCTTTGTTCCGGCCCGCCGAGCCAATCCCACCAGCTCTCCTCCTCCGGCTCAAACGCATAGGGTTCGACCGGATATTGGTTGGCCGCAACACCGGCATAGGCGGCGGTCAATTCGAGCAAGCTCATGCTCGACGTGCCCAATGCAAGGCTGGGATCGCCTTCGGGCAAGTCCGATGTCACACCCAGGCTGCGCGCGGTGCGGATCACCTCTTGGCTGCCGACTTGATTGAACAATCGCACCGCGGCGACATTGCTCGAAGAGGCAAACGCCTCTTCCAAAGTGATTTCATCCGAATAGGTGCCGCGGGAATTCTTTGGCCGATAGGCGCCGGTTTCAATTGCGGTGTTGGCGATTGTGTCCTCGGGGTTCCAACCGGCATTGAGCGCGGCCAGATAGACGAACAATTTGAAAGTGGAGCCGGGTTGACGGCGGGCCTGTGTGGCGCGGTTGAACGGGCTCTCGGCATAGCTGCGCCCACCCACCATCGCGACCACTTCGCCGCTCGGCCGCATCGCCACCAACGCCACCTGCGCATCGCCCAGACCAGCGCGGCCCGTGACGCGGTTGGCAAGCGCCTGCAAACGCGCATCAAGCGTGGTTTGCACCACCTGGCTTTCATAGCCGGCATCCAAATCCTCGCGCGCCAGAGGCAAGGCCCAATCGGCAAAATAGGTGCCTGTGGGCAAATCATTGTTGGCGCGCACATCCATCACCGGATCGGGCAGAGCATCGGCCTCAGCCTGGCTGAGATAGCCTTCATCGACCATTGCCCCCACAACCAGATCCATCCGCGCTCTGGCCCTCTCGTAATGTTTGGCCGGATTGTAGCGCGAGGGCGCTTGCAGCAAGCCGGCAAGCATGGCGGCCTGTTGCGGCAAAAGGTTTTCAGGCTGGCGATAGAAATAATGCAGCGAGGCCGCGCGCAAACCATATTGATTGTCGCCGAAATAGGCGTTGGAGAGGTAGCGTTCGAGGATCTCGTCCTTGGTCAGCCAGCCCTCCAGCCAGAACGCGATCAACGCCTCGCGGGCTTTGCGCGAGAGGCTTTGTTCGGGGGTGAGAAAGGTGAATTTGGCGAGCTGCTGGGTGATCGTACTGCCCCCGCCCCGCCCGGTCCACACCGCGCGCGCAATCCCGCGCGGGTCCACGCCCCAATGCGAATAGAACCGCCGATCTTCAATCGCGAGGAAAGCCTCGATCACGTGCGGCGGCAGGTTTTCCACCTCAACCGGATCGGCCACCACCGCACCGCGCCGCGCAATCGGGGTCCCGTCGCTGGCCAACAAGGTGATTTGCGGCGGGGCAATCGGCTCAAGGCTCTTGGACAAAGGCGCGGTGTAGGCAAGCCAGCCAAACAGCACCAGAAACACCAGAACGCTCGCCGCCACAAACCGCCCCAGCCACCAACGCTTGCGCCGCCCGCGCCAGAAATCCCTGGTCCAGATCGGGCGGCGTTGACGCTCTTGCGCTTCTATCGCCCCGTCAAGGCGGTCGAGCCGGTCGTCCCAGTTGGAATATCGGGGTTGCTGCGCCTGGGTCGCGGCGGGTGGATCATCGGCAAATACGGGCCGCTGCGATTCATACAGCGCGTAATAGC
>JABSPI010000428.1 GCA_013214365.1 Erythrobacter sp. | reverse complement strand
CATCGGTCCCCGGCCCGCCCGACAGCATCACCACAGGGGCCCGATCATCTGCCGAAGGGGCGCCAAAAACGATAACAGGCAATTCAATGCGTCGCCCGTTTGGTACAGAGCGCAGTTCGGGGACCGAGAGATAGAAACGCTCCATGGGCAATCGGTCGGATTGATCAATTGGAAAAGCATCGCTGGGCTGCACCACCCCTATACTGTGCGGTTCTGATGCCAAACTTGGCCCTCCCAATCCCAAAATCAGAAGGGCGGGCAAAATTGCGACAATTGCAAACAGGGCGAGAAATATTGTCTTTTTCATGGGATTATCCAAGCACGTAGACAGATGATCGGCGATCCAAATCCACCGCCAGAGTTGAAGTTCGGCCAGATTTGAAACTTTAGCAGTGACCATCTCCTGCGCGCGTAAGGTTGTAAAACCTTAGTATAATCATAGCACACGTCTCAAATTGTGCCGTTCTTATCCTTGTTCTGCATACGCATGTTGTAAAGTTCAGCCCGAACCGGGGCCAGAAACGGGGGCACCTTGAGGGTATGCCGGAACCCGCCGGCGATGTGCGGGTTGGGTGGTTTGCGGCCTGTGTGGTTGCATATAGCGGCGGGACGCGGCATCAGGTCGCGCCGCCTCATTGAACTGAGAAAATGCCCATCGAACGGAGAGAATGGTCGTGACATTGCTCAAGAAAATTGCCGCCCTATTGGTCCCATTGGCCGCGCTCATCACGGCGCCCGCCGGGGCGCAGGACAGTGTCATCTACGCCGGATCCGTCATCACCGATGCGCAAAGCGACCCCGCCGGCCCGATGTTGATCACGGTCACCGATGGCACCATCGCCAGTATCACCCCCGCCGATCCGGCCAGCATTGCCCGCGCGCAAGACGAGGCCGCCGCCAATGGCGCCAATTTTGTTGACCTGTCCGACAAGACCGTGCTGCCCGGCCTGATCGATCTCCACACCCATTTGTCGGGTGATCCCAGCGGCGAATTCTGGCGCGCGGCGACCACTCCGCCCGAATATTACACCTTGGTCGCGGCCAAAAATGCCCGCGTCACCGCGCTGGCCGGGTTCACCACTGTGCGCGACCTTGGCAGCCGCACCGATCAGGTGACCCAAATGCTGCGCCGCGCCACCGCCGAGGGGATGACACCCGGGCCGCGCGTGGTCACATCGGCGCGCACGATTGCGATCATTGGCGGGCATGGCGATGTCAGCGGCTTTACCGAACATGTGAATGATGTGCTCGATTCCGGTTTCACCTGCACCGGCGCGGTCGAATGCGCGCAAAAAGTCCGGCTCGCCTCGCAATATGGCGCCGACCTGATCAAGATCACCGCAACCGGCGGGGTCTTGTCGCAACAGGGGCGCGGGCTTGATGCCCATTTCAGCGATGACGAAATGCGCGCAATCGTCGAAACCGCCGACACTCTTGGTTTGAAAGTGGCCGCCCATGCGCATGGCGCACGCGGGATCGAAGCGGCCGCGCGCGCCGGGGTCCACACGATCGAACACGGCACCTATCTCGACGAAGCGGCCGCGCGCGCGATGAATGAAAACGGCACGACATTGGTCCCCACCTTGATGGCCTTTGCCGGGATCAGCAGCAAACTCGACCAGGATTTCTACACCCCGGTGGTGGAGGACAAGATCCGCACCGTAAGCGAGGTCGCCAACACGATTATCGAACGCGCGCGGGCCAATAATGTGCGGATTGCATTCGGCACCGATGCCGGCGTCTTCCCGCATGGCCAGAATGCCGGTGAATTCCGCCTTCTGGTGGCCGGCGGCATGTCCAACCGCGAAGCCTTTGCCAGCGCCACCAGCGTGGCGGCCGAAATCCTCGGCATGGAGGATGAAATTGGTCAGATCGCGCCGGGTTTCTCGGCCGATATGATCGCGGTCGAGGGCAATCCGATTGCCGATGTCACTGTGCTGGAACAGGTCGATTGGGTGATGGTGCGCGGCCGCGTGATCGAGTGAAGCGGGGCGCGCGCCGCTTGAACGGGTTCGGCGGTTGCGC
>JABSPI010000427.1 GCA_013214365.1 Erythrobacter sp. | reverse complement strand
GCTATATTCCCTTACAATGGGCGCAGCGACCAATGCTCTTTCGCGCATTGCTCGGTGCCGGCCAGACGGGTTGTGATCCGCCGTTCAGCGCGGTCGAGCCAGCCTTTGCCCGCGACCGCCACCGCCTCATAGGCCACTTCAAACTCGCCTGCCTCACCGCCCGGCAGGTCGATTTTGCGCGCCGAGCGGATCGGCCCAATGGTGGGAAAGAACAAATCGTCAGGCAAGCGGTCAAGCAAAGAAGTGCCGGTGCGCTGCAATTGGGCGGCGAATGTGCCCACCATATTGGCCGCATTTTGTTGGCCCATGCGTGCCGCCATCATCCTTTGGCCTGTGTCGAGCGCATCTTCGATGTCTTGCTGGCGCATGGGGCGCCCTGCGGCGAGGATCAGCCCGCTGGGCGTAAGCATGATCGGCCACATGCCATCGGTTGGTCGTTGCCGCTCTATCGCGGCAAGCTGGTTGAGCGAAGGAGGGGCCTCCACCTCGCTCGATATTTGCACGCCAGTGATGGCGATCTGCCCTGACATGTTTTGATTGGCACGGGCAAATTGCACCTGCCAGCTGCGTGTCACTTTGATCTGATTGCCATCAGACAGTGAGCGGGTGAGCTGCCGGGTTAATATTTGCGGCCCTTGCGGCAGACGCAATGCGGTTTGGGCAAAGGAGCGCGGGGCGACAAAGGCGGCGCAGACAATCCCTGCCCCCCAAAGCATTCTGACCGCACCGCGCCGCGTGGCCTGCATGCCTTGCGCGCACATATGGGGCTCAACCGCCTCCATTTGCCGTGTCATTCGTGTCTCTGCGCCTCACCTAACATGCGCTCCAGCCATGCCAGAGTCTGCGGATAGGCGGCGTCGCATCGCCACCCGATCACCGCGGGTGTATCATAGGGATGTCCATCGCCCAACCGCGAGATCAAGCGATCAAGCCGTTCGGCGGTGGTTTTGAACAGAACACCAACCTCGGTCGATTGGTTCACCTCCCCTTCCCACAAAAACAGCGATTGAACCGGCGGTAGAATGTTGGCGCAGGCGATCAAACCTTGATCCAGCATCGCCGTGGCGGCGGCGCGCGCCGCGTCATGATCGGGATAGGGGCACCAGGCCAGTGCAGCTTGCGGCGCGGCGATCGCCGGAGCTTTCGGGTCGGCTGGTTGGGCGCTCATGCCGCCGCTTTGCGCAGCCCATCGCTGTGCATGGCCCATGCGGTTGCCGCGACCAGCAAGGCGCCGGTCAATTGGTGCGCGGCAGCGACCCACAAAGACACCTCGGTCATCACTGTGGCAATGCCCAGCAGCACCATCAATCCGAACGCGCTGTGGAGCGCGATGGAGGCCGACCGGTCGCTCTGGCGCACTGCGCGGGCCAGCCAGATCAAAGCGGCCACGGCAACCCACGCCCACCACCGATGCAGGAAGTGCAGCAAAAATGGATCATGGGTTAGCGTCCACAAAAACCCGTTGGCAAAGCCCACCTCTGGCACGAGGCGACCATTCATCATCGGCCAGTCATAAGCGGCGTGCCCGGCATTGAGCCCGGCCACCCACGCCCCCAATAACAATTGAACAAACAGAATCAGGCCGACAATCGCAGCAAGCCCGGTGAGCGGCGCCTTCCCTGCGTGCGGCGTTTTGGCAATGGTGCGCATGTCGCGTGCGGTCCACACCAGCAGGCCCAATAGCAACAAAGCGGTCAGCAAATGCAGCGACAAACGAAAATGGCTGACATCGGTCATATCTCCGACAAGGCCGGATTGGACCATCAGCCACCCAAACAGACCCTGCAAACCGCCCAGTGCCAACAATCCGACCAGGCGCGGTTTGAACCCCGAAGGGATCGCCCCCTTGATCCAGAACCAGACCAGCGGCAGGGCATAGACCATGCCCACCATCCGGGCGAGCAAGCGGTGAAACCATTCCCAGAAATAGATGAATTTGAAATCCGCCAGGCTCATCCCGCCAAGGCTCGCCTCGAGCCTGTATTCAGGTGTCGCTTGATATTTTGCAAATTCCGCCTGCCACGCCGCTTCGCTCAGCGG
>JABSPI010000426.1 GCA_013214365.1 Erythrobacter sp. | reverse complement strand
GTGTGGGTGTACAAAATCCCGGTGCGCACGCGCCGGCCGGGATAGATCACTTCAAGCGCCGCGGCATAGGCGGCCATTTGGCGCATTGTTGCACGCGGTATATCCTCCACCCGTTGCGGGGCGCGGCGCGTGGTCTTGAAATCGACCACCATCACCTCGGTGTCGCTGATCAACAAACGGTCGGCTGTCCCCGCCACAACCGCGCTGCCAATGGTCGCGCTCAAAGGCACTTCGGCGAGCGCGCCGGGCGCGAAAATCGCGGCAAAATCGGGATGGTCGAGCACGCGAAGCGCGCTGGTGAGCATTTCCTCGCGCTGCGCTGGATCAAGATCGCCCGCCTGCCGCTCAAGCCAGCTGCGCGCGGCCTCCATGCGCGCGTCAGGGGCCAAATCAGGCAACCGTTCAAGCAGACGGTGGATCAATGTCCCGCGCCGCGCGGCAAACGCAAGTTTTTCAGGGTCCATATCGGGGACCAGCGGGGGATCGGCGCCCTCTTCTTGCCCGGCATTGCTGGGAGCGAGCGGTTTGGGCGGGCGCGGCTCCTGCCCAATCGGGGTGAGCGCCCATTGCGGCATTTGTGCGTCCCTATCTGCGCTCAAATCTGCACCCGCACCCGCATTTACGCCCGCATTCACGCCATCCTGACCGGTCACCGGGTCGGCGCGCACGCCCCATTCATAGCGCGCGCCCCAAATGTCATCTTCGAGCGCGGGCGTATCAAATACAGGCTGCATCCGCGCATACCAGCTGTCCTCGGGCGGCCCGCCCGCTTTGGCCTGCCTCTTGCCCAGCGCCCCGCCCACAAACAGCGCCTCCTCCGCGCGGGTGATCGCGACATAGAGCAAGCGCCAATTTTCCTGCATTGCCGCGATCTGGGCGCGTTCTTGCGCGCGCGAGACCGCGCCGATCTGCTGCTCCTTCTTCAATGGCGGGAGCGGCACCAAAGGCGCATCCGAGGAAGGCCGAGCGCCCCCTACCCCGTCATCACCGGCACTGGCATCGGTACTGGCATCGCCACTGGCACTGGCCAGCGGATCATCGGCCAATTCCAGATCGCCGGCCTCACCGGGCCCATCGGTGGCATCGGCAAGGATCACGATCGGGCGCTGCAACCCTTTGGAGCCGTGCACGGTCATCACCCGCACCTGTCCATCGGCATTGTCGGCGTCGCGCTTCAGCTCCCCATCGCCTGCATCGAACCATTCGATAAACCCGGTCAGGCTGGGCGTGTGCGCGCTTTGATAGGCAAAGGCGGCGTTGAGCAATTCATCGATCGGGTCATTGGCATCGCGCCCCAATCGCGCCACCAGCTTGCCGCGCCCTTGCCATGGACCGGTCAAAATCCATGCGATCAGCGCTTGCGGGGTTTCGTAATCGGCCAAGGCCAACAATCCGCGCAGGCGATCGGCACTGTGCGCCGCGAAAGGGTCATCCGATGTGCGCAGATGATCCCACAACCGAACCCCGGCAGGGCGCGGCGCATGAGCGAGCAGATCATCCTGTGTCCACCCGATCAAGGGCGAGACCAGCAGGTTGGCAAGGCTCAAATCATCGAGCGGTTGCGCCGCAAAGCGCAGCGCCGCCATCACATCCTTAACCGCCAAGGGATCGCCCAGCCGCAACCGGTCAACCCCCGCCACCGCGACGCCGCGCGCATGCAATTTGGCGACGATTTGCGCGGCCAATTGTTTGCGTTTGCGCACCAAAATCATGATGTCGCCCGCGCGCGCATGGCGGCGTGTGCCCTTTTCCAGCACAAAGGGGTCTTCATCGCTGATCCAGCGGCGCACCTGATCGGCGATTTTTTCGGCCATCAATGTGTCATGGGCGGGCAACCAATCGCGATCGTCATCATCGTTTGCGCCGCTTGCGCCGCTTGCGCCGATATTTTGCGCGCCCGCATTTTCGCCGCCCGTATTCTCATCATCCGCATCAATATCGCTGGCGGGGATCACCGGCTGCCAGAACGCAACCAATCCGGCGCGGTCATCGCCTTCATGCGGGGGCGGCGCGCTGGCCAAGCCAAAGGCGTTATGGCCGATCTCCTC
>JABSPI010000425.1 GCA_013214365.1 Erythrobacter sp. | reverse complement strand
TATCCGTGCGCGGCAAAATGCGCAGCGGTGTTGCCGCCTATGCCGGCGCCTGCGCCAATCACAAGCAGGACGGGTTTGCGTGTATCACTCATCAGGCTGTCTCCTCTTCGCGATGACAGCCTAATGGTTTGATCACACCTGTTCCAGCGCCTGTTCAAAGTCCGCGATCAAATCGTCGGGGTCTTCGATCCCGATGCTGATCCGGACCAGCGCATCGGTGATGCCCAAAGCCGCGCGGCGTTCGGGGGGGACCGACAAATGGGTCATCGAGGCCGGGTGGCTGGCGAGGGTTTCGGTCCCGCCAAGGCTGACCGCGAGCTTGGCGATCTGGAGATGGTCGAGGAAGCGGAAACATTCCGCCTCGCCGCCTTTGAGAAACACGCTGAAGGTGGAGCCAGCGCCCAGACAATGGCGATCATAGATATCCTGTTGCCCCGCATCCTCGATCATGCCGAGATAGCCGAGCCCCTCAACCTTGGGATGCTGGCTTAAAAAGGCGCACACTTTGGCGGCGTTTTCGCCGGCGCGCTGCATCCGCAATTCCACCGTTTCGAGCGAGCGCAGCAACATCCATGCGGTGTTGGGATCGACAATCCCGCCCATCGTATTGCGCAGCGCGCGGACCGGATCCATCCAATGTTTGGCCCCCGCAATGCTGCCTGCGACAAGGTCCGAATGGCCGCCGACATATTTGGTCAGCGAATAGGCGACAATATCCGCCCCATGGTCGAGCGGGCGTTGCCACAGGGGGCCAAGAAATGTGTTGTCGATCGCAATCGGGCAGGGCTTCTTGAGCACTTTGTCGCGCGCCGCTTTGACCGCTTCGATATCGACCAGAGCATTGGTCGGATTGCCCGGGCTCTCGAGATAGACCATCGCTACCTTGCCGCCATTTTCGCCCGCCTGACATTTGGCGCGCGAGAGGACCTCTTCGATTTCCTCAGGCGACGCCCCGGCGGGAAAATCGACATAGGTGACGCCAAATTTGGACAGGACTTTGGCAACAAAGCCTTCAGACGCGGCGTAGAGCGGGCCGGAATGGACGATCACATCGCCCTGGCTGACATAGGCCATCATCAAGATGCAGATCGCGGTCATGCCGCTCGAAAAGGTCAGCGCATCCTCGGCCCCGTCCCACAAGGCCAGACGGTCTTCGAGGATTTCCTGATTGGGGCCGTTAAAGCGTGAATAGACCAGACCTTCCGCGCCGCCCGGGCGTTGGCCGGTGATCCCTTCGAAATGGCGCTTGCCATCAGCCGCGCTGGGAAAGGCAAAGGTGGAGGTGAGGAAGATCGGCGCTTTCAACGACCCTTCGGACAGGTCCGGATCATAGCCATGGCCCATCATCATGGTCGATGGTTTGAGCGGGCGGCCATTGATTTGGGTCCGCTCCGGCTTGGGCTTGCGCCGCGGGGTAGGGGTGTTGGTTGCGCTTTCGGGGATGTCCGTCATCGCGGCTCTCCTTCCTGTCATTACGCTCCTAGGAAGGCAGGAGCCCATGGGATCACCCCGGCAGGCGCCCGTTTCTAACCTCCGCAGAAACGCCTCTCCCACCCGGCTGATTTGGTACGGTCCCGTTTAAGTATCGCGGCGCGGTTTTGGGTGCAACCGCATGCGCGCAGATCGCGCGCGGCTATTCACACCAATGCAGCAATGCCCCAGATCATCCCGACGATCAGGACAATCCCGGCCAGATCAAGCAGCAATCCAGCGCGCAGCAATTTGGGGATGGTCAACCGTCCGGTCGACCACGCAATCGCATTGGGGCCGGTGCCCGCCGGCAGGATAAAGCCCCAGCTTGCCGCCATGGCAGCGGGCAAAGCCAGCAGCAGCGCCTCCTCCCCCAGGCCCAGCCCCGCAGCCAGAGCCGCGACAACCGGGATGATCGCGCTGGCGGTGGCGACATTGCTGGCAAATTCAGTGACCAGCACCACCATCGCCACAATCGCCATCGCCACCAGAACCAGCGGCAGAACCTCAAGCGGCAACAGCGCCTCACCCAACCAATCCGCCAGCCCCGATGCCTGCATCCCGGCGGCCAGCGCCAG
>JABSPI010000424.1 GCA_013214365.1 Erythrobacter sp. | reverse complement strand
TATTGGTTAACTTATTTGTTTTACAGCCTTGATTTTGAGTTTAAAGTACATCAGCATACCAGCAACATACCTTCATTCAAACACACAATATTGAAAGACGTTTAGTTTAACAAAGGAAAATGTTGATAAATATCTAACTACATCATTTATTCCAGAGAAGATATAATGTTTTTAAGAGGCTGTAAGGAAAATTGTGTAATTGAATCATAGTTGATGAATTATTTGTGTCAAGTCTAATAGCGAATTGGCTTAAATAGAAAAAATTCTAGTTATTGGATAAAAATGGAAGATTGGCTTGATTAAGTTCTTACTGAGATTAAGATCAAAGATGTCCACCATGGTGGGATCTCGTTATTCATGCACTACTCATCATTCCAAAGGAACTAATTTCAAAATAATGTGTTGTTATTTCATATATTTTTCTGCTATTTAAATGAGACGATGTACGCCTTTCACAATGAATTAATTCGTATTTTCAAAAGGATCTAAAGTGCATGGCTCTTTTTATGTTTTACTTCGTTTTCGTTTTTTTTTATATGAGGAATAAAGCAAATGCATGATTGTGTTATAGTCACAAATAAACCTTATACAAAAGACCTACTACAGTCGACAGGCTAACTCCTTTAACTAGCAATCAAGCAGGTGTTCTCTTTGCTATTTTAATTAAAATATGCATTTCATTATTTATTTATTTTTTTTATATTTCCATCAAACACACACCAGGATATGTTCATTACGAGCACATTTGTTTTGGTAATTAAACGCGACATAGCATGTAAAAAATTGAAGTCAGACCTCGATTTTAGATGTTTGGTAGTTTCGGATTCTTTATTCAATAATCTATAAGTAAATAAAAGCTTTAATACATAATGAACAAAAAATGACGTCACAATGGCCAAAAAACGGATTTTTCCGATAAAAATCCGGAAATGACGTCATAAAACCGTTAAAATGACGTCATATGTCAAAATTACTGCTACCAATCGAAAGAGGGGATCGAACAATACGATTCTTTTGATATGCCGATCATCTCTCTACGACAATTAGTAACCGCGCTAGGTCAAATATTTAGTTTTTTCCTATATACGAGTCATATGACGTCACCGGAGCACTCTGGTGACCCCTGTGACCTCATTTTTGGTCCAAAACGAAAAAAATTGGGGATCCTAGAGATTATGCCTAGATCTATCGTATGATACCAAAATCGTAAAAATCCATCAATAAAAAATGAAAATCTAGGGGGGTGGCGTCATAAGAATTAGCTCATATTATGTACGAGGGTAAAGGGCCAAATACCCCTAGTAAGTAGACTTTTTTCAGTAATTGGTGAATTATTGTAGCACATGTATCATGCTGATTATGCTGTAAGATATTTCCTCTATAAACATGTTAACTTTTTGTGTACCTTTTTAAACATTATTGGCATGATTTTCCTTCTATATTAAAAAAATTGTTCTTAAAATTTCAATCTAGCGTTAAATGTCATTTTCTCCATAATTCATTTCCACACATGCTTATTATAAAAAACCATAAAAAAAAACCTAGAAGAGCTTTTGGGATAATTTAAAAAGCATGACACTCAGCTTGAGCAGTACTTCTAAAATAAGTATCTAACTAAAATTTTTTAATTTTCGACTCTTCCACCCTTTTCCCAGACCGCCACACAGTTTCTTAATTACACGATTGGCAAACGGTAATTTTTTTTCATTATCATCATTGTTAATATGATATTTCATATTTTGCTATTTATGAAACTGTTGATGCAATTGAACCACTATGTATTTGAGGTAGTCCACAGAGATATGGTTTTGAGGAGACTTTTTTAATACAAATTTTGACAACAACTTAGCAGCAGCCTGTGTGAAGTTAAATGGATATACCAGGATTCAAACATTTTAAAATCTTGCGCATATACTTAAGGACTTATAATTAATTTAACATTTGTATTGACGGCAGGGGCGAAGTAAGCGGTGGGGTAGCAGGATTGGGGGGGGGGGGGGGGGGGGGGGGGGGGGGGGGGGGGGGGGGGGGGGGGGGGGGGGGGGGGGGGGGGGGGGGGGG
>JABSPI010000423.1 GCA_013214365.1 Erythrobacter sp. | reverse complement strand
GATCTGGCATCTTTCGCGGACGAAAAAGTGCGCGTCGCCTCGGCCCAAGAGCGGCTCGAAGCCTATGGAGGGGACATCGACAAGCTCGCCGATGAGCTCAAACGCCAGCAAGACGTGCTCGACGTGTATGTCGAGATGCTGCCCGATGACATCCAAACAGTAGATACCAATGTCACCGATACCTCGGAGGAAACCGCGGAGCTGATCGAGCAGGTCGGCACGCTATTCCCCGAGGCCAAGGGGCTCGCCGAGGTCGAAGCGCGCCAGCTTGCTTTTGTTGAAAACATGACCCGGTTTGCCGATTGGCGCGCCAACCGCGCCGAAGCGGCTTTGCGCAAGCTCAATCTCGATCCGCGCGCAATGGCCCGCAACACCGAACGCGCAATGGGCGGGCCGCTGCAATTGCTGGCGACATCGGCTGATGGTTCGATCGATCCGCGCTTTGAACGGCTGGGTCTGAGCCTTGCGCGGATGAGCCGGCTGGAAGAGGCGCTCAATGGTGTGCCGCAAATCGTGCCCACCCCGACCGGGCGGGTGACCTCGCCATTTGGTTATCGCCGCGACCCCTTCACCGGGCGCAGCGCAATGCATAGCGGGATCGATTACGGGGGCCCGATCGGCTCCCCCATCTTCGCTGCAGCCGACGGACGGGTGACCTTTGTCGGGTGGAAATCGGGCTATGGCCGGGTGGTCGATGTGACCCATGGCAATGGCATGCTCACCCGCTATGCCCACCTTCACCGGTTTGATGTTGCGGTGGGTGATATGGTCGAGGCCGGCGACACCATTGCCGGTTTGGGCAATTCGGGCCGTTCAACCGGCCCCCACCTCCACTTCGAAGTTCGTGTAAACGGTCGTCCGGTCAATCCGAGGCCATTCCTGGAGACAGCTCCCGATGTTCTCAAAGAAGCCCGCGGCTCCTGAAGCCCAGGCCCCTGCTCCGCGCAGTTCCAAAACCCAAGGAAGATCTATGGCAAACGGCAATTCGACCTTTTCGGTCATCGGTTCGGACGTGACCATCACCGGCGACATCAGCGCCACTGTTGATCTCCATATCGATGGCAAGGTTGAAGGCGACATCAAATGCGCCTCGCTCGTTCAAGGCGATGGCAGCGCCATTTCCGGTGCAGTTGTGGCCGAAAGCGCGCGTTTGTCGGGCGAGGTGCGCGGATCGATCACCGCAAAAGAGCTGGTGATCCTCAAAAGCGCCAAGATCCACGGCGATGTCCATTATGATGCGCTGACAATTGAACAGGGCGCGCAGGTCGATGGCCGGTTCGCACCCAACGCATCCAAACCCCAAGCCGCCAGCGCAAAGGCGCCCGACGCGGTCAAGCGTGTCCCCGCCGATGAGGCGCAGGCAACGCTCGAAATCGCCAAGTAAAAAAGATCGAGCCCCGCGCCCTGCGAACCCAGGTGCGCGGCAGGGGCCCGGCAGCGAGGTGAAAGCTGTCGACCGGGCCGGTTGGCAGCTTTTGTTTGTGCGCAAGCAGCAAGGCGGGCTTGAACGCGCGGCTTCTGAGCGTCCTTGCGAGGATTTCAGCGCGCTTTGTCTGTAGGCGGCCTTGCGAGGACTTCGGCGCGCGTTGCTTTTGGGCGGCCTCAGAGGACTTCGGCGCACGTTGCTTTTGGGCGGCCTCAGAGGACTTCGGCGCGCAGGGCCTTACGGTCGAGCTTACCAATAATCGTCTTGGGCAAATCTTCGCGAATCACCACCTCGTCAACGCGTTCGTGCTTGCCGATTCTGGCGTTGAGCCATTTGGCAATATCTGGCCCGCTCGCACTCGCGCCCGGTTCCAGCGTGACATAAGCGCGCGGCACTTCGCCGCGATAATCCTCGGGCACACCAATCACGAGCGCCTCTTTGACCGCTTCGTGTTCGAGCACGACATCCTCGACCACGCTCGGGAACACTTTGAAACCACCAACCGAAATCATATCCTTGATCCGGTCGACAATGCTCAAGAAACCGTCCGCATCCATTTCGGCCACATCGCCGGTGCGCAAATAACGCTCCCCATCGACCGTGGCGAACACGTCGGCGGCCACTTCGGGGCGGTTCCAATAGCCGCGCA
>JABSPI010000422.1 GCA_013214365.1 Erythrobacter sp. | reverse complement strand
TATTTTGCGTGCTCATATCAGTCTTCCCCTTGTTATGGCCCCGTCAAGCAACGCGTCTTTGTGCGCCGTTTCACCGGACCAGGTTACCAAGATGACACCGGCCCGGTTGCATTGTTTGCAGGCATATTGCTGTTCCCAATGCATAGGCGCGATATCTGTTCCATCCACCCCCGTATCGAAGCGGGCCCGCATGCTCAAGTCAGCATTGAGCCCAAGCGGCAGGTTCCGCCCCTAAACATATCCAAAATCATCGCCGCAGCGCGGTGCAAAAACGCTGTATCGCGGTGCAAAAGGGTCCAAAATCGCCACGCAGACAACAGCCTTAATCCCGTCTTTACCTGCTGTGATTATGCCTAGGCCCATGTTTCACCCCGCGACGCGCGTCGGGGCATTTGCGGGAATGAGGGCAAGATCGATGGCTGCAGGGGATTTCGAACCCAAATCCAGACCAATTGTCGGCGGCGAATCGCTGTCCGATGAAAGCCTCCACGCGCCCCAGCACCAAGCTGCTGAAAACCCGAATGATGTCCAACCAGAAGCCGCGCCGCGTATTGTCATGTTGATTGATGATGAGCCGGCGCAAAGCCGGTTGATCACTGCAATCGCCGCGCGCGAGGGATGGCGCACCGTGGTGGCGGGCGATGCCGAAACCGCGATCGCTATGCTGGGCACGCGCGAGGGGATGCAATTGTCGGCCATCTTGCTCGACCAATGGGTGCCGGGCGATGATGCCTGCGCCTTGATTGCCGAACTTAAAGAGCGCCGCCCGGCTCTGCCGATCCTGATGCTCACCACCAGCGCATCGCCGCTGCTCGCGGTCGAAGCGATGCGCGCAGGGGCGAGCGATTATCTGGTTAAGCCGGTCTCGCCCGACCGTTTGATGGATGCCTTGCGCGCGGTCACCACCCGCGAAACACCGCGCGATGAATTGGCGCCTTTGACCGAGAAAATGTCGGCCAGCCTCGATTTTGACGCGATGATCGGCACCGCGCCCACATTCCGCACCGCTCTTGCCCAGGCCGCCAAGGCCGCGCGCGGGCACAGCCATGCCTTGATCCAGGGCGAAAGCGGAACCGGCAAGGAAATGCTGATGCGCGCAATGCACGCCGCATCCCCGCGGGCGAAGGAAAATCTGCGCATTATCAACATTGCCAGCATCCCGCCCAATTCGGTCGAATCGGTGCTGTTCGGGCACGAACCCAACGCCTTTCCCGGCGCATTCGACCGCCAGATCGGCGCGCTGCAACATTGCGATAACGGCACTCTGGTGATCGATGAGGTCGACCGGTTGAGCCTGGCTGTGCAGGAACGCTTGCTCGACGCGCTGGAGACCGGGATTGTCCGCCCCGTGGGCGCCGCGCACGGTTTTCGGGTCGATGTGCGCTTGCTCTCGGCGACCAATCACGACCTTGGCGAATTGACCCGAGGCGGGGTGTTCGACGATGGCCTGGCCGACAAATTGAGCGCAACCCGCATCCTCTTGCCCCCTTTGCGCGAGCGGCCCGGCGATATTTCCGCGCTCACCCGCCATTTCCTGCAACGCATCGGCGAA
The DNA here is from genome assembly GCA_013214365.1 of Erythrobacter sp. GTDB lineage: Bacteria > Pseudomonadota > Alphaproteobacteria > Sphingomonadales > Sphingomonadaceae > Erythrobacter. The sequence goes on along the minus strand of JABSPI010000422.1, from coordinate 523 downwards.
CAGCCGGGCCTGACCCATTTGTCGGTGTCGGAAACCGCTCTGGCATTGCTGGGCGCGTATGAATGGCCGGGCAATGTGCGCCAATTGCAATCGGTCTTGTTCCGCGCCGCGGTCTATTGCGAAAGCGACACATTGACCGCGGACAGTTTCCCGCAATTGTCCGAAATGCTCGGCGAACTCGAAGCGGCAACGTCGCATCTGCACGAAGGTGTGGGGGTGATGCTCTACACCGAAGACGGCAATCTGCGCCCGCTCGAAGAGATCGAGGCCGATGTCATCCGCTTGGCCATCGGGCATTATCGCGGCCGCATGACCGAGGTTGCGCGGCGTTTGGGAATTGGCCGCTCGACGCTTTATCGCAAGCTCAGCGATCTTGGCATCGACAACGCGGCGTAACCGCCCCGCGCGCGGCCAGAGCTCTGCACGCGGCGCCCTGCATACGGCCCCCCTGCATACGGCGCCCTGCCCAAGCTGACGCTTGGATCGGCCCTTTGACCGCATCCGGACGCGCTTAGTCAGGGCC
>JABSPI010000421.1 GCA_013214365.1 Erythrobacter sp. | reverse complement strand
CCTAGTAGTCCAGAAAACCATCGAAGTAGCCCTTGCTAGAGCTGGTCCGGTAAAAACCGTCGGGTAGAGTAGCCAGTACATTATACTTATTCCTTTTCTAATTGGATTAGTCAAGATGAAGGACTTTTCGTTGGGGAAAAAGTATTTAGGGTTTGCTGAAAAAGCATTAATCTACTGATTTTCAATTATTTGCATTGCAATATAGGGACAAAAGTGCGAACTTATCGTCAAGAAATGCTAAAAACCCTTGCAGATGATCCGCGACCATAGTAATAAACAGCTCCGTTTAGACTTATTTGAGACAAGCTTAGGCAGGCAATTAGCCCCAAACAATCGCTGGGTCGAACTGTCGCAATCTCTTCCCTGGGATGAATTATGCCAGGTGTATCACCGAAGTCTGAGTCAGGATCAGGGAGCCCCCTCCAAGCCCGCTCGTCAAGTGATTGGCTCATTGATTATCAAGCACAAACTGAAGTTGAGTGATCGGGAGGTGATCGCTCAGATCCAGGAAAATCCCTACCTGCAATATTTTGTGGGCTTAGATCATTTCCAGCATAAGCCCCTCTTTGATCCCAGTCTCTTTGTCCATTTTCGTAAGCGTATGGGCGTAGAGGTTTTTGAACAGATGAATCAAGCCTTGCTACTAAAAGCAGGTTTGATTCCTGATCCAGCAAAAGAGAAATCTCAGCCGCCTGAAGATTCGGACTCAGGTCAAAAGAAAGATCCTCCCTCAGATTCCTCCTCGGTTTCTGCCTCCGATTCCCCAGAGCAGGGCAAGGCAAGTAGATCAGCTAATAAGGGTAAGCTTCTGATCGATGCGATGGTCTGTGAACAGATGATTCAATACCCGACAGACCTGGACTTAGTGAGTCGTTCCAGAAAAGAAGCCGAGCGTTTGATTGATTTGGTTTATGATCCCCAGCCAAGCAAAGTTAAACCGAGAACCTATCGTATTAGGGCAAGGAAGGACTATTTGGCGATGGCCAAAAAGCGGAGGAAAAGTAAGCGCCTTCTTCGCAAAGCCCTAGGTAAACAGCTCAATTATCTTAGGCGTGATTTAGAGATTCTTAAGCACTTATTGCAAGAGGCTCCTGATAGCTTCAATCGCCTAAGATTCCGGGATATGAAGATTTACTGGGTGATTCAGCATATTTATGCCCAACAGAGAGAAATGCATAGCCAAAGAAGTAATAGCTGCGAGGATCGGATTGTGAATATTTATCAGCCTCATGTCAGACCCATGCTAACAGGCAAGGCTGCGAAAAAGACCGAGTTTGGAGCTAAAACTTCTCTTAGTCTCTTAAATGGCTTCTCTTCTGTACATGCAATTCGTTGGGACAACTTTCACGAAGCTCATCATTTGCAGGGGCAAGTTGAGGCTTACAAGACTCGATATGGGTATTATCCAGAAGCAGTCAGCGCTGATCAGAAATATGGGACCAGAGCCAATAGAAAGTGGCTCAAAGAAAAAGGCATACGATTTAGTGGAAAGGCCTTGGGAAGACCGAAGAAGAATCCTCAGCCAGAAGAGATCGAACTAGCTAAGCTCAAAAAACAGGAACAGAAGCTAAGATCACAGATTGAAGGCAAGTTTGGACAGGGCAAAAACGGATATAACCTAAGAACCATCAGAGCCAGACTCGACAAAACCTCACAAAGCTGGATTGCGGCCATCTTCTTTGTGATGAATATCAAGAAGTTCCAAGAACTTTATGCTGTTTCTTTGATTTTTGACCTGATTCCAGGAATCTTCAGGGGGGCTAGTAAAGCTAGAGCAAACGCTAAAACCTATTTTTGTATGAGAATGGGAAAAATACCGAGGCCAGATCGAGTAGACAGAAGTAGATACAGTATCAGACCTCACATTGCTAGTATGCTATCCTGACTTTTTCAGCAAGCCCTACATAGACAATACTATTTCTGGCTTAATCAGTACCTGGGAAGGAAAAGGAGTCATTGGGGATTATACTGTAAGTGATTTCAATGCTCCAGTATATGGAACACTGTATACGTTCCCGGTTTCAACCCTGGATAATGTAAATAATGCCTCCATTATAGAAGGTTATTTTAGTCGGGCAGAAATT
>JABSPI010000420.1 GCA_013214365.1 Erythrobacter sp. | reverse complement strand
TGCCGTGCGGATGCTAAAGAAATATCAGCAGGCCCATGCTGCTTCACAGACTGCGCACCACAGTAGTTGGCCAGCGCGAAGCAATGCTCAGGCGATAGCTCGCGAGCGAGCCCGTAAGCAAAACCAGCAAAAATCGTATTCCTGAACAAAGCTATCTGGATAAGGTGTTTAAGCTATAGGAAAGCTTGTTTCCTATAGTGTATGTGTGTTTGCGTGTTAGGGTGTTTGGGTTACCATATTTGTTCTGAAACAGAAAATACCCACTCGCGTTGGCCCTGCAGAGCCCATCGGGAGACGGAGCGGCATGTGCGGCTGGCTTTGGGCTCTGCGATTTTTGAATTCTAAGTAAAAAGCAAGCAGAAAAAAGAAATAGTTTTACAAAAAGTCAGGACAAAAAAAATCTGTTCACCCAGTAGTCATCTACAAGTTGTCAAGCTCTAAAAAGTCAAAAAAAAGAACGAATTTATGGATCTTAAGCTGCGAGTCTCTCCTGCTTCCATTTACAAAACTGATCTACAGATTTGTAGCCAGATTGTCTTTCGATTACAGCAAAGGCTCGACTTATAATTTTATTTCGGATAGCATTAATGACCCAAAACTTATGCTTACCCGCTTGAATTTTTTCGTCATAGAACTTTTTGAGCTCATAGTCATGCCTCTTGGCTACTTTCGCTGCCGTTGTCAATAATGCTTTGGCCTTTTTGTTGGCAAAATGGTTTACTCGTTTTGATCCCTTGAGCGAGGAACCTGACTGCTTCTCAAAAGGGGCAGTGCCTGCATAAGCTGCATACTGACGCCAAGTCTGGAAAGCAGTGAAATTACGAGTTGTAATCAACAAATAGACGGCATTAACTTTACCGATACCCGGTATGCTGAGCAAGAGTTTATAGTTATTCAAAAGAGCTAGATCGGTTTTAAGTAATTCCATGATCTGCTCTTCTATAGCCTTCAATTGTTTTTCCTCTTGCCTGGCTATAGAACGAAGCTTCCGTTGAAGTTTTTTTACAACTGAATCCCCCTTAATCACACTAATAGAGCCGATATGCTGCCCCAGTGCTCGCTTATGTTTGCTGAGCAGCTCCCTGGCGGCAAAGAGCCTGTGAAGTTGAATCAGGATAGATGAATTGGGCCTCGATAAGTGTAAGTCGTCCCGTTCCTTCCGGATAAATTGGGCGATTCTACGAGCATCCATCCGGTCGCTTTTCCCACGGCTAATGCCGCTAGACCGTTTAATCTCTAAGGGATTACGATGGCTATAATTAAGCCCCTTTTCATAAAAATACTGACTCAATTCCAGATCATACAGGCCCGTGTGCTCCATACAAATTACCAACTGAGAAAGGCCCGCTTCCCCGAGCTGGGAGACTAGCCAGTGGTAAAAAGATCTAAAGCCACTTGGCCGATTTGAAAAGCAAGATTCTGCCTGTATCTTCTTTCCATCAAGAAGAAGAAGAGCGGCATGGAATGTCTGTTTTGAAACATCAATGCCAATAAAATAGAGAAATTTCATACCTTTTAAGGGTTAAGTTACTAGCCGATCGGTTGAAGAAGATAACTACCTTTACGAGGCCTTTAATCCGACAATTCTAAAGGATCCTTGGATTCAACCTGCAGCCTGGACACTAATTCAAAATTGAAGTCGAATATTGCTCCACCTTAGAGTTCAATCCAGGTTGCTCGGCTATTTTTCTCAACTTAAAAACTATTTATTCTCTCTCGGCAATACTAAAGGACTCCATCTTTTTCTAAAAAAGATGGAAACACCCCCTCAAAAAAAATCATAAATAATCAAGGACAAATCCTGAAATGATTAATTATCGTAAATTATACAATAACAAAGTCCTTATCACAGCATGATCCCATCTCCAACAAAAAAAGACCTCCTTTTGCCCTGGATAAAAGCAGGCTACACCCTTTTTGCAGAAGAAGGACCACAAGGACTAAAGGTGGAAGTAATCGCTAGAAGGGTAAATAAAAGCAAATCCTCCTTTTACCATCATTTTGCTGATCTGGAAGTCTTTACTGAATTTCTGCTTGACCACCATCTCAAACAATCCGCTCATCTGGCTGAGCTGGAAAAAGAACCCCTACA
>JABSPI010000419.1 GCA_013214365.1 Erythrobacter sp. | reverse complement strand
AGTGTATTGCCTTCAATACTCATCTATGCGGTGTGAGAAAGCTTTTTGATTTCATCGCGTTCCGGCGCCGGAACGCGTGGATCAAAATCAAGATTCTAAAAAAGTAGCAAAAGCTGTATAAAAAAACGGTCAAATCTGCCAAGTCACCTTAAAGTAGCTGTCGGAAATGATTTGTGCATGGTCAGTGTGTCTAGAGACTGAATATGGCTTCCTGCGCGATGTATTTCGGGGCCCGAAGTAACAAAGTCATCAGACAAAGCTCCAAGCGACTCGACTTCGTTACTTTGGTCCGCGGGCATACCTCGCGGTTCAAATCTCACCATTAAGGAGATGACGGAGAAGCTGCACGGCATCTTTATAAAATGGACGCTCAAGATGTTGTTTTGATGCACTGTTTCTCAGGGATCAAGCCAAAATCATCGAAATCGCTCTCGCTGCGTCGATCAAGAGTATGGACAGAGCGCTCGTGCTGCTTGGATTTGCCATCGATAGCCGCAAACCCATCGAAATCAAGGTCGTGATGCAGTGCACGATGCAGAGCGCAGATTTTGACGCTTTTCGATGTGAAATTATAGGCGCTCTCGAGCTTTGCCATCGAAATCGGTGATGCGCAGCTCGTTGAGCACCGTCTCCTGCGTCGATCCCGACAGTTTGAAAATAATTGGTTTCGACAATCTTTTTTAAAAGTTGCATCGAGTTGGCGACCGTTTGGTTTGGAGAGGAAAAGGACTCTGCATCGATGGTTCGATCCTGTATTTCCGAGCGCGCTATTCTGTTTTGTGCGCATCGACGCGTGCTGACGATCGATGCAATCGTTGGCTACGGGCTGTAAAAAAGGTTTTTGATTGCATCGCGACCGTCAGCCGCAGCGCGTGCATCGAATTCTTGTACATCTAGAAACAGTAAATAATGTACAAAATCTGCACTTGTTTTCTACGTCATCACCTTAATGTTCGGTATAAAATGAAGCGTGCATGTTCAGTGTGTGCAGAGACTGAGTATGGCTTCCTGCGCGATGTATTTCGGGGCCCGAAGTAACAAAGTCATCAGACAAAGCTCCAAGCGACTCGACTTCGTTACTTTGGTCCGCGGGCATACATCGCGGTTCAAATCTCACCATTAATGTTCGGTATGAAATGAAGCGTGCATGTTCAGTGTGTCTAGAGACTGAATATGGCTTCCTGCGCGATGTATTTCGGGGCCCGAAGTAACAAAGTCATCAGACAAAGCTCCAAGCGACTCGACTTCGTTACTTTGGTCCGCGGGCATACATCGCGGTTCAAATCTCACCATTAAGGTGACTTGGCACTTTCTGCCAACGAGCAGTACAAAAACGTGGAGCAAAATCAGAATTCGATGCTATGTTTTGAGTCGGTTCAAAGCCGATCCATCAAAATCCAGCTCGTGGCATCGAGGAACAGCATACCGAGAAGCCTCGGTATGCTCGGATTTGATAGCTTTTGAATGGAACACACAAAAATCACGAGCGTGATGCACTGCACGATGCAGTTGCGTCAAACTGTAGTATCTAGATTTCAAATTATAGGCGCTCTCGAGCTTTGCCATCCAAAACCAAGATGCTCACCTTCTACCGCATCGTTTGGAGCACCGATCCCGAGAGTTTAAAAAAAATCTGTTTCGTGAATTTTTTTTAAAGGTCGCATCTAGTTTGTGACCATATGGAAAGAGCGCGTGGTCATCATCTCGATCGATCTCTGCAGAGTGCGCTATTGCGATCTGAGCGAATCGACGACAGAGTGTATTGCCTTCAATACTCATCTATGCGGTGTGAGAAAGCTTTTTGATTTCATCGCGTTCCGGCGCCGGAACGCGTGGATCAAAATCAAGATTCTAAAAAAGTAGCAAAAGCTGTATAAAAAAACGGTCAAATCTGCCAAGTCACCTTAAAGTAGCTGTCGGAAATGATTTGTGCATGGTCAGTGTGTCTAGAGACTGAATATGGCTTCCTGCGCGATGTATTTCGGGGCCCGAAGTAACAAAGTCATCAGACAAAGCTCCAAGCGACTCGACTTCGTTACTTTGGTCCGCGGGCATACATCGCGGTTCAAATCTCACCATTAAGGTGACTTGGCACT
>JABSPI010000043.1 GCA_013214365.1 Erythrobacter sp. | reverse complement strand
CTGAACCGCGCCGGGTTCTTCAATTCAGAAATGCTGGCGCCGCTTTTGTGCGAAAAAGCAGGGTTAGCCTATCTGGGTGCCAACCCGATTTTGCGCGGTCTGTCCGATGATAAACATTTGGCCAAACGTGCGGCAATTGATGCAGGGGTGCCGACACCGGCATGGGCGATCTTTCGCAAAGGTGCCCCCATCACATCCGACAAACTGCCCGGCGCGGCGCGTTATGTGGTCAAACCGAACAATTCTTCGGCCAGTTGGGGGGTGCAGGATGCATTCGATTGGGCCGGTGTTATGGACGGGGTCCGCCGGATTCACGATGACCCGGAAAATGGCGGCCAGGATGCAATCGTGGAACCCTTTCTGGATGGCAGCGATGTCGAAGTCCCGGTGATTACAATCGGGGGTGAGCCACAGATTCTGCCGATGCTTATCTTCCGTCAGTCTGACCCGTCACACCTGCGCACCTATTATGAAAAACGTGATCTGGTCGACCGCAGCCAGAAATATTCACTCGACCCGTTTGAAAACCCGGAAATGACCGAGCGCATCGCGGATATGACCCGCAAATGCTGGGAAGAATATCGTCCTTTCGACTATGGCCGGTTCGAATTCCGGGTGAACGAAGAGACGGGCGATATCCAGTTCTTGGAACTCAACCTCAATTGTAATCTGTGGTCGAAGAAAGTGTTTGGCCGCGCCGCCGCGCTTGCGGGCTGGTCGCAGGAACAATTGATCGAGACGATCCTCGCCGAGGGCCTTGCGCGTCACGGGCTGCTGTGACTGCCGCTTGATAGAAGATTGCGAGGCCCCTTGCTCGCAGCTAAGCGGGCACTTGAACCCCAGCGAAATCAAAGACTTTGCCGCTATCTTTTGGCGATAGAGCATCCAACACCCTCAACAGGTTGGTTGCCGCCTGCATTGGCTGGGTTAGTTGTCCCTCTGGCAAGCCTTTCTGAAAAGGCTGAGACAAGGCGCTGTCCACGGTGCCGGGATGCAGGCCCACGACAATTCCCTCCGCGTGGGTGCGCCCCATCTCCAAGGCAAAGTTTTTCAACAACATGTTGAGCGCCGCTTTGGACGCGCGATAGGAATGCCATCCGCCCAGCCCATTATCCGAAATCGACCCCACACGCGCGCTGAGTGCGGCAAACACAAACCGACGATCACGCGGCATGAGGGGCAGAATATGCTTCGCGATCAGAGCGGGACCAATCGTATTCAGCGCCAGAACCTGCGCCATTGCACCTGCATCAAGCCGTTTGAGCGTGCGTTCGGGCCCGGTGCCGTCTTCCAATGTCAGCACCCCCGTCGCAACAATCACCAAATCCGGCGGATCATCGCGCATCATGGCCGCGGCATTTTGGATGCTGCCCTCGTCAGTCAGATCAAACGCAAAACGCCGAAAATCGGGGCCATCCGGCCCCACGCCCCTGCGCGACCCAGCATAGATCGGATGACAGCCACGCTCCGCCAAAACCTCGCACAAAGACCGGCCGATACCGCCGCTCGCGCCGAACACCGCTGCCACGGGGCGCGCGTTGGTGTCTTTACCCTCATCGCCCGGCATTAGGCCGCGCTCCCGACAGATTTGTAACCGCTCTCATAAATGCCTCGTATCACCAGAAGAAGCCTCGCGGCAATGGCAGCGGGGAAAGTGCAAAACGCAGGAGCAAGAGGCCGCAAATCAAGACCAAATGCTGAGCATGAAGCAACACATCTTCCCCGCTTCGCAACTCAGCCGACCTTGTCTCCTATGACGCTTCCATTAAACAGGAAGGCGCGCTAGTAAGCCCCGCGGGGCAACCAGGGATAAAGAATTACAATGGCGACGTTCACTCTTCCGAAGAATTCGAAGATCAAATCTGACGGCAAGGTCCACAAGGTCAAAGACGCCAAGCGCGTCAAATCCTTCAAAATCTATCGTTATGATCCCGATAGCGGGGAAAACCCGCGCTACGACAAGTTTGAGCTCGACCTTGATGATTGCGGCCCGATGGTTCTCGATGCGCTGCTTAAAATCAAAAACGAGATTGATCCCACGCTGACCTTCCGTCGCTCCTGCCGCGAGGGGATTTGCGGTTCTTGCTCGATGAACCTCAACGGCAAGAACGGTTTGGCTTGCACCACCTCAATCGAAGATTTGAAGGGCGAGATTCGCATCACCCCGCTGCCGCACATGGATGTGATCAAGGATCTGGTGCCGGACTTCACCCACTTTTACGCGCAATACGCATCGATCCGCCCCTGGCTGCAAACTGTCAGCCCCACACCATCGGGCAAGGAACGCCTGCAATCGCCCGAACAGCGTGAGAAGCTCGACGGATTGTATGAATGCATTTTGTGTGCGTGCTGCTCCACCTCATGCCCATCCTATTGGTGGAATTCGGACAAGTTCCTCGGGCCGGCCATTCTTCTGCAGGCATATCGCTGGCTTGCCGATAGCCGCGATGAGATGACCGGCGAGCGTTTGAACGAATTGGAAGATCCGTTCCGCCTGTATCGCTGCCACACGATTATGAACTGCGCCAATGTCTGCCCCAAGGGTCTTTCGCCGGCAAAAGCGATTGCCGAGACGAAGAAAATGATGGCGGAGCGCGCCATTTGATCGAGGCTGAGCAGTCGCCCGGCCCGACAGGTGTTCCCAAGGGTCTGGGCGACGATGTTTTCGAACACGGGCCAGACCCCGAAAACCCGGGCTGGCGGCTATGGAACCTCAAGGACGAGACGCTGTTCAACGGCGCCGTTATGGGGAAGCTGATCACGTCGATTGACGCCGATGGCAAAGCGCGGTTGCGCATGTTTCCAGAGCGCAAACATGAAAACCTGCAAGGGATCATCCATGGTGCGGTGACATTGGCATTGATCGATATTTCGATGTTCACCACGATGCACACAATCGGCAGTGGGAATGCCGGCCCTTCGGTGACCTTGGAACTCTCCACCCAATTTGTTGGTGCCGGCGATCCAACCCGTGTGCTCGATGCGGTGAACGAGATTGTGCGCGAAACCGGCAAACTTGTCTTCATTCGTGGCCAAGTCATGCAAGACGATGATATTGTTGCGAGTTATTCCGGCATTGTCCGCAAAATGCGCGCCAGAGCACCGGCAGATACAGCCGCCTCATGAGCCGTATGCTGGCCCGGTATGAGGAGCTGATCGCCGACGGACAATTGCAAGCGGACACCGCGCAACGCGCCGCGGCACAGCGTTTGCAGCAATTGCAGGACGAGCTTGAGGCCCCCCTGCCCAAAAAAACTTTGTTCGAACGCTTCACCGGCACACGCTCCGCGCGGCCCGATCCACGCGGTGTCTATATGTGGGGCGGCGTTGGGCGCGGCAAAAGCATGATCATGGACCTGTTCGTGGAAACGCTTGCGATAGAGCGCAAGCGCAGAGTGCATTTTCACGCCTTCATGCTCGAAGTGGACGCATTGGTGGCCAAGGCGCGCAAGAGCCAGGTCAAGGACCCACTAACCGCCGTCGCAACGCAGCTTTCGCGCGAAATCCGGTGCCTTGCCTTTGATGAGATGGTGGTCAACAACACCGCTGATGCCGCGATTATGGGCCGGTTTTTCACCACCATGATGGCATCGGGAACAATTATCGTGACCACGTCCAATCGCCCTCCCCATGACCTTTATAAAGATGGGCTCAACCGGTCGCTGTTCATTCCCTTCATCGAATTGGTCGAGCGTGAAATGGACGTGGTGGAGCTCAATGGCGAGACCGATTACCGGCTCGACCGGATCGGGGGGCTGTCGATGTGGCATGCCCCATTGGGCGATGATGCCACCGAAAAAGTGCGCGAGGCGTTCTTTCGCCTGACCGATTTTGCTCCAGAGGATGCGGCCAATGTGCCTTCGGGAGAGCTTGATCTGGGTGGCGGGCGCACGCTTTACGTGCCCAAGGCGCTTAAAGGTGTGGGCGTGTTCAGTTTCAAACGCTTGTGCGGCGAAAATCGCGGGGCATCGGATTATCTCGCAATTGCACGCGCGTTTCACACTGTAATCATTGTCGGAATTCCGCAGATGACCCCGGAAAACCGCAATGAGGCGATCCGTTTTACCAAGCTGATCGACGCGCTATATGAGGCCCGCGTTAAACTGTTTGCCGCGGCCGCCGCGCCGCCGGAACAGCTCTATCAATCGGGTGACGGGGCGTTCGAGTTTGAGCGCACGGTCAGCCGGCTTAACGAAATGCAGTCAGAGGAATATCTGGCTTTGGGCCATGGCGGGCATGGGGCATAAACGCACCCTAAAGCGACCTAACCGCTCCAGAACCGGGCACAAGCGCACACAAACCCAGTTTTTCAGAGGTGCAAACCGCACAAAGAAGATGTAAGTTTTGGATGCCCAATTCAGGCAGCAGCTGAGCTGATCCGTTCGGCCAGACGGGCCTGCGCGGCCACCAACCGGCTCATCACTTTCAGATCGCTCTCGCTCAATTTAAGCGCCGTATCAGCCCACATTTCGGTGATCGCGTTGAGCTCATCAAGCTCGATCGGCCACACCTTCTTCGCCGCCCGGCGCGCGCCCACCAGCCCTGCATGGCGGCGTTCGGATTTGCGGATAAATTCGCGCACTGCGCCCACCCCGTCGCCCGGTTCAGCCAGAGCGTGAACCAGGCCAAGCTCATACATCTGTTCCGCGGTGTAAGTTTCATTGGACACAATGATACGATCGGCCATCGCTGCACCCAATTTGCGGGTCAGGAAAGCATGCGCGCCCATTCCAGGATAAAGACCAAACATGATCTCCGGCAGGCCAAAAGTCGCGTGGCGTTCAGCAATTATGTAATCGAACGACAACAACGCCTCAAACCCGCCGCCAAGCGCGCTGCCTTGAACCAGACCAATTGTCAGCATCGGGATATCGAGAGTTTGGATATTGCGGTCCAAAATTGCGCAGCAACGGTGACCGTATTCGACCAAAGCGTCGCGGTCCCGCTCGCGGATCAGGCGCTGAAACAGCTCCAAATCACCGCCGAAACAGAACACGTCGGGCGCACGGCTGCCCAATACCAAATAGCGCAGTGGCACTCTTCCTGGTCCAAAACCGGCGCTGATCTGGTCTTGCCATGTTTCAAAATCGTTCAGCAGATTGGGCGTAAAGCTGGGGCGCCCGGCTGGATTCATATAGGTCCATAAAGTCGCGTTGGAATCTTCGTAAAGGACATCCAGCTCTCTGATAGAAAACAGTTTTTCAGGGATAGAGGCGTGAAGGACGCTTTCCGCGACCAAGCCTTCATCCCCCGTCCACGGAAACGCCTTTTTCTCGCTACCGTCCATCCCGTTTTACTCCGTCCCGACCCTGTTGCGCCTGACAAATGACCTGCGCTTCTGCGACCTTTTTGGTCTGCTTAATTTTATATTAATGCACGGCTGGGCGCGTAAGCAAACAATTATTTTCATTTTCGCGATGAATGGAGTCCCATTTCGGTTCACTTGAGTCTGTGTTTTGTAATAAAATCACACGGCCTGTGGATAAGTCAGCGCGCCGCCATCGGCTCAATTGGTAATGTTCAACCGGTCGAACGCCCGGTCCAACATCAGCAATTGCCACAGGGCCCGCGAATTGTCGCGCCGACCGGCAATATGCTGTTCGGCAAGCTGCGTCACAGCCTGCGGCGAGAACCATCCCGTCTGTGTCACCACCCGGCTTTCTGCGATCGCGCGCGCTTCCTTGGCCAATGGCCCGCGCAGCCATTGCGCAATCGGCGTCACGAAACCCTGTTTTGGCCGATACAAAATCTCTTTGGGCAGATATCTTTCCATCGATTTTTTGAGCAGATATTTGCCGGTCACACCGCGCACGCGCTGCGATTCCGGTAAACGCGCGGCAAATTCGACCAAACGGTGGTCGAGCAATGGCTCGCGCGCCTCCAGCCCGACCGCCATGCTGGTCCGGTCGACTTTGGTGAGGATATCGCCGGGCAACCAGAATTTCAGATCAGCATATTGCGCCCGGTCGAGCCCGCTTTTCCCCGGTGCGCCGCGCATCACGGCAACCACTTCATCCTCGGCGCGGAAGCCGCCAAGCTCGCGCGTGAACGCATCGGTGTAGGTTTGCTCGCGCGCATCCCCGGTCATCACCGAAAGCGCATTGGCATAGCCCTCTTCCCCATTTTTCGAGAGCGCCAGCAAGGTCGCCTTGGCCCGGAACATGCGCGGGGCCCAATCGGCTTTGGGCCAAACCGCGCCCAAACCGCCAAACACGCGCCCCCGCATCGCGCCCGGGATCAGACCGCGCACGCGTTCTTCATTGTGGTGAAACACCTGCCGCCGGTAACCGGCAAACGCTTCGTCCGCGCCATCACCCGACAAAGCCACAGTGACTTTTTCCCGCGCCAATTGGCACACCCGCAAGGTCGGCAGAGCGGAGGCATCAGCGAAGGGTTCGTCGAATATGGATGACAATTGCGCCGCTGCACCAAAATCATTGGCATCCACCACGCGGGCATCATGCGCGGTGGCAAAACGCTGCGCTATTTTTGCAGCGTAATCGCTTTCATCCAGATCCGCGACATCGAACCCGATCGAGCAGGTGCGCACCGGATCACGGCTCGCCTCGCTCATCAGGGCGACGACGCTGGAGGAATCGACCCCGCCCGACAAAAACGCGCCCAATGGCACGTCGGACACCATCCGGCTGTGGACCGCCTCGCGCATCAAATGGGTGAGGCGCGCCGAAAGGTCGGCCTCGCTCCCGCTTTCGCGCTGCTCAAAGCTGATATCCCACCATTGCCTTTGGGCGGGCATGGGTTTGCCCTGTTCCAGCAGGAGGAAATGCCCCGCCTGCAGCTTGCTTACCCCGGCGAGGATCGAATGCGTATCGGGCACATAGCCCCAGGTGAGATAGGCATCGAGCGCGTGCGGGTTGATCCGCCGCCGCATTTGCGGATGGGCGAGCACCCCTTTGAGTTCGGAGGCAAAGGCCAATCCGCCATCAGGCAATTGCGCCATGAATAACGGTTTTACCCCGAACCGGTCGCGCGCCAGAAACAATTGCCGTTTGTCCAGATCATAGATCGCAAAGGCGAACATACCATCGAGCCGGTCAAGGCAATCCACGCCCCATCTTTGCCAAGCGGCAAGGATGACTTCCGTGTCGCCAGCGGTCTGGAACCGGGCCCCTTCGCGTTCCAATTCGCGGCGCAATTCGCGGAAATTGTAGATTTCGCCATTGAAGCTGATGACCGCGCGGCCATCGCTGGAATGCATCGGCTGCGGCGAGCCTTCGAGGTCGATGATCGACAAACGCCGATGGCCAAGCCCAACGCCATGATCGGTCCAAACACCCGATCCATCCGGGCCGCGATGCGCCAATGCGTCGCACATGCGTTCAATCCGGCGCGGATCGACCGGCTTGGGCGTTTCGTAATGAAAGATTCCGGCAATCGCGCACATGGTCGGTTCAGCGGTTAGCCCAAAGCGGCAGGCGTCACAATCGCCGCGAGCCTTGCGCTGATCAAACCCAATGCCGCCACTGCGGCGATCAATACAACCGGGCTGGTAAAGCCGCGCTCAAGCCGGGGGAGAAGCGCGAATTGGTCAACCTGCTGCGCGCTCCACCCGAAATCGTCCGGGTCGCGTTCAAAAAATCGCCACGAGGCCGCAAGAACCACCACCAACACAATCGCAAAGAAGAACCAGCCATAGACGATATGATCAAACCCGGCGGCAAATTCCACGCCCTGGCTTTGTGCGATGTAGATTGTGCCCCATGCGCGAATACCATTGGCAATCACCGGCACGATGATCGCCGCCGCCATGAAAGCACACCGGCGGCTCCAGCTTTTGAACCGGGTAAAGCAGACCAGCACCGCCAGCGTGACCATCGCGATCAGGAACCGCACCCCCGAACACGCCTCTGCCACGACGAATAGTCCCGCCGGCGTGTCGATATAAATGCCGTCGATCCGGGCGGGGATCCCGCTCCATTTGGTCAAGGCGATGGCGATCTCGGCGGTGATCGCTTGCAAAGGCGCGATGATTTCATCGCCAAACGGAACCAAAAACGCCCCAAATGCAATCGGCAGTGCAAGGATCAAAGACACACGCGGGCCAAGCACGGCGACCACCACACCCTGAAGCGCGCCAACCGCGCCGGCATGCGCGATCAGATTGATCCCGCTCGCCCGGCCGGCCAACCACAGGCCAAGCCCCGCCGCGACAAGCACCAGACCCGCCCCCCATGGGCGCGGCGTCGCATTGGCCAAATCGTCGCGTTTGAGCGCCACCAGCCAAGCCATAATCAGCGGCACCAGCAAAATGTGCGAATAGGTGTCGATATTCCACCATTGGTGCATCATCTCGCCCCATTCGCGCGCCGTGATGATGACAAGGATTGCCGCCGCAATCACCATAGTGATGAACGCCCCGCGCCATGCATGTCCGCCTGCATGATCGGCGCGCTCATGGATGATCGGCGCTTGGGCGATCTCAGGCGGCATTGCGCGCCTCCTCACCCTCATTGTGAAGCGGACCCCGCACTGGACCCCGCGCCGGCCCGCGCACTGGACCGCGCACCAGATCTTCTAGCGGGTTCAGCATCGCGCCCCAATCATGGTGATCGAGCACAAATTGGCGCGCATTTTGCCCCATAGCCCGCGCGCATTCGCCATCGCGCAGGATCGGCGCAATGCGCTCCACCATCGCCCCCGCCTGCGCATCGCACACCATCCAGTCATGGCCATTGCGCGCGGCAATTCCGGTTGCGGCCTGCGGGGTGAGGAGAACCGGCCGCGCCATCGCCATCGCCTCGAGCACTTTGTTTTGCACCCCGCGCGCGATTTGCAGCGGCGCGATAACGCAATCCGCAGCCGCCAGAAACACGCGCATATCGGGCACTTCGCCCCAAATGGTGAGGCCGGGATCGTGTTGACGGGCGAGCAGGCGGCGCGTCGGTGCGCGCCCGACAATGTGCAATTGGGCATTGTCAAATTGCGCCCGTATTTGCGGCAGGAAATATTGCGCCGCCCACAAAGCGGCGGTCTCGTTGGGGGGATAATCCATCTGGCCGGTAAAGACGAAATGGGGTCCGGCCTGCTGCGTTATATCGCTGTGCGGGGTCACATTCGCAGGATCGAAAAGCGCGGCATCTATCCCGTTTCCAACCACATGGATATCGGCCATTGCGGGCGATTGCAGGCGCGATTTGAACAGATCGGCTTCGCTCTGGCTGATCAGGGTTGTTGCATCGGCGCGGTGGGCAAGCCGCTCTTCCTCGTGCGAGAGCAGCCGCCCCTCGCGCCGGTTGAGCCAGACACGCTGCCCCGCGCTGGCGTAGTTTTCGAACTTTGCGCTGTCGACATCGCACAAATCGACCACCACGCGGCCGTCAAAATCATCGGGCACATATTGCCCCATTTGCCCCGAAAACACGAAGATGGCGGCGATGTTGTGCTGAGCGATTACCGTTTTGACCCACCGCGCAAGGTCGGGGCTGTGAAAGGCGGTCAGGCTGACAGGCTGGCGCGAAAACAATGCCTCAACCCCGGCAAGCGCAAGCGGTTTAGATCGCCGCACGGCGCAGTGCGAGGCGGCCAGATCGGCCAATTGGGCAAGATCGCGCGGGTCCTCATCGCCTTGGGCAAAGCACCCGACATGTACCGGCGCAATCTTCGCCAAACGGCGCAGCAAATGGGCGCTGCGGATGGTGTCGCCGCGATTGGGTGGGAATGGAACCCGGTGGGCAAGGAAGAGGATATCGCCGTCCATATGCCCCCTATGCCAAATCGCGCGCGATCAACGGGCCAAGCCGGTTGGCCAGCCATAATGGCAATTTCTTCCAAACCGCGATTTTGCGCGCATAGGCGGCGCTGGTCGGGTCAACATCGCGCATGGGCGCGCCGGGCGCGGTCCATGTCGCATAGGTCAAAGCCTGCGGCTCAAACCCCCAGTTCTTCTTGTAACGATAGGGTCCGCTGCCAGTTTTGGAGCGGCCAAAATCGAACCGGGTCATCCCTTGGCGCCGGGCGTGCCGCATCAATTCGTAATACATGACCTCGTTGCTGCGCGCGGCGCGGGCGGCGAATGTGCCCCCGCCCCAATAGGGCAAGACCGCGCCATCGTGATAAAAGGACAGGACGCTGGAGATCGGCTCACCGTCTTTCCACACTGTCAAAATATCGCTGTTATGCGCGAAGGCGCCGAGCATCTGGTCGAACAAACGCCGCGGGAAAACCGGCGTGCCCAAATTGCGCACGCTGTGGGCATAGACGGCGTAATGCGCCGCCCGATCGGATGCACTGCGCCCGATGCGTATGTCGTAATCCGCTTTGAGGCCCTTGCGCACTTCGGCGCGCGATTTGCGCGGTATGGCGAGCAATTGGGCCGCGTCATCATCGGCCAGATCGCGCACAAAGCCGCAATGTTTGTCCGACACCGCATCCCAGCCATCGGGAACCGCGCCGCCGCGCAATTGCGCGCTCTCAAAGCCATTGGCGATGGCGTAATCGGTGAGCTTTCGCGCCAGATCGTCGAGCGTGCCGTGATCCGGGGCGAGCACCCCGCCCCCCACGGCAAACCCGCTGGAGAGGAGCGCCTTGCCAAACAGGGGCGATCGCAATTGCGTGACCGGCAACCAGCCATTGATNACGCCCAANCGCTCGCTCACCAGGCCGGCGGCTTTGTGACCGGTTGCGCGCTCTACGCCTTCAAGCCAGNTGGGCGTGTGGAACAGGCTGCCGCGGTTCTCTGTGACAAAACCATCGATGCGCGCGCGCATTTTCGGGTCGGACAGGTCCGCCCATGACACCTGGTTATTGATGGCGAGCGGCGCGTTCATGCCGCCCCATTTTCAACCGACGCTGAAGAATGAGAGCGCGCTGATGAGCGCGGTGATGAAGGTGCTGATGAATACACGGGCACTGCGCCGGGCCAAAATGCCGCTTTGTGCCGTTCCTGGCGGGCCAATTCATCCATCCGGCCCCAGTGAAAATCGCTGACCAAAGTGCCCAATTTGCCGGCCATACGATCCAGATTTGTGTAATGGCGCAGCTTGGAGCGGATCGATGCCTTGGCAACGCGCGGCTGTTGCGGGTCGATTTCCCATGGGTGGAAATAGAACACTGCGGGCCGTTCATCGCGGCGATTGACCTGTCCAATTGCCCAGCGCGAGAAGCTATAGGGCAGCACCCGGAAGAACCCCCCGCCCCCCGCCGCCACACGGCGCGCGCCGACCATTGCCGTGGTCACCGGGATCTCGATGAGCGATGACGATTGGACCGGCTTAAAAGCAAAGCGCGGCGCCGCGCGCCAACCATAATGGTCATGAGCGATCGGCGCGACGCTGGAGGAATAGGCGTATCCTTGTTCGGCCAATTCTTCATAGGCCCACGGCGTGCGGTGATCGATCGAAAAGCTGGGCGCGCGGTATCCGCGCACCTTCTGCCCCGAACACTGCTCCAGAATGTCGCGCGCTTTGGCGATGTCCTTGGCAAAGGCCGGGCGATCAAAATTGAACACACGCGCATGGTCATATCCGTGGCTCGCCACTTCATGACCGGCCTGCGCGATGCGATGGATCAAGTGCGGGTGCCGTTTTGCGACCCAGCCCAGAGTGAAAAATGTCGCATGCACCTGTGCCTGTGCAAACAGGTCGAGAATGCGCGCCACATTGTCTTCGACCCGGCTGGCGATCGAATCCCACTCATCGCGGGCGATCACCTGCTCAAACGCGCCGACCTGAAACCAGTCTTCCACATCCACCGACAGGCCATTGACTATGACCTGATCGGCACGCGCCGTCGCAGGGGCAAGTGGAAGCGGCGCATTCATGCTCAGGCGGCCTCGCGCTCTTTGTCGTCCTCAAGCCATTCAATCAACATGGTCATGACATGGCGGAATGAGCGTTCCTGTTCTTCAAGGCGGTTCTCGAACCGCGCCAGCAAAGCGTCATATTCAGCGCTCATATCCTGCCCCGCCGGAAGCGCGGCAGCGCCCACGGATTGAAGCTCGCCGATTGCGGCTTCGAGTTTTGCAGTGCGGGCATCGCGCTCGGCAAGCAGCGCGGCAACTTCGGTCGCTGGCACGCTTTCCCGGTCGTCATGCTGGGCCGCATATGGCTCCGCATGCGCAGCGCCTGCTTGGGGTTCAGGCTCGGGCGAGGCCATCTCTTCGCTTGCCCCATTGGCCTGATCTGCCGCCATTTCAGCCATGACCGCATCGAGCATGACCGATCCGATCTGATCTTGTTCCTCAATCGCGCCCAGCAAGAGCAGGCGGTTCATCACCTGATTAACTCGCCGCGGAATTCCGTCTGTCGCGCCGTAAAGCGCGCCCAGCAGCCCGTCTGCAAGCAGGGGGCGGCCATCCCATCCCACCCGCTTGAGCCGATGATGGACATAGGCCTCAACCTCATCTTCGCTAAGCGCTTCGAGGTGGTGCGAGGCAATGATGCGTTGGCGCAATTGATCAAGATCGCGGTGGTTGGCGAGCGTCCGGCGAAATTCCGGCTGACCCAATAAAAGGCTTTGCAGCAAAGGATGCGAGCCCAATTGGAAATTGGACAACATCCGCAATTCTTCCAGCGCGTTGAACTCAAGGTTCTGGCATTCATCCACCACCAACAAACACCGCCGGCCTGCGCGCGCCTCGTCCTGCAAGAAGGCCTCGATTGCGCCCAATGCGCCGGCTTTGTCATGGCCTTCGACCGACAGACCGAAAGCCTGCGCGACAACATGGATCAATTCCTCACCATCGAGCGCGCTGGTCACAACCTGCGCAACGGTCAGCGCAGCAGGATCAATACGTTCCATCAAATGCGCCACAAGGGTCGATTTGCCCGCCCCCACCTCGCCGGTGATCACGATGAACCCTTCGGCCTGGTTGAGGCCATAGCCCAGATAGCTCAACGCCTTTTTGTGCGTTGTGCTCTCAAAATAAAACTGCGGATCGGGCGTCAGTTGGAAGGGGCGCCCGGTAAAGCCGTAATATTGATCATACATGGGTCGATAGCTCCCTTGAGGGGTCTTAAAAATCGTAGCGCAGACCAAGCAGTGCGCTGGCGGTGGCGAAATCTTCGGCGCTGAAATCGCTGTCGAAATAATCAAGAGCGACAGCGGCGCGCGCGGAGAGGCGATTGGCAATCAATTGACTATAGGAGGCAGAAATTCCCATCGCGTTAAGGTCGCCATTGGGGGTGCCGGCGTCGAACCAGCTGATATAGCTGTTGAGCTGGGCGCTGGCATTGGTCCCGAAATCACGGGCCAGACTACCGGTTATGAAATAGCTTTCATCAGTCAGGCCATCGATGTCTTCGAGCGCGGTTCCCTCCGCCGCGATAAAGGTGCGGCGGTTGTAACCGGCACCCAGCGCCGCGGTGAGGCGCCCGATCTGGTGTTGATAGGTCACATTGACCCCGCGATTGCGGAATGCGGCCGAGCGGATTGAGCCGAGCGAATTGATCAGTCCGGACCCATCTTCGCCCGCAACAAGCCCATCAAAATCGCCGGTCACCGGATTACGAAAGGCGGTAAAATCGCTTGAAAGCCCCGACAAAGCGGCGTTTTGAGGGCCGCCAAGCCCGCTGATCCCGTCATAGACCGACACCGCCAATGCATTGCGGCTGCTGGGGGCATAGGTGAAATCGCCATAATAGGTCGTGCTGTCATAGCGGCGCCCGACATAAGCGCCCAATGATGTGCGCGAGCTGGGCCGCCACAACACGCCCACATCCCACAGCAAACCATCGACATCAAACGCCACAATGCGCGGCGAGGACGGGTCCGTGATCAGCCGCCCATCATCGCCAAACACCGGATTGCCCAGATCATCGCGCACCGCATCGCGGCTCGATACCTCGGTATTTTCATAGCCCACCCCGCCAACAACAGCGAGGCTGGGCGTGAGCGGGACCGTCACATCAACCCGGGCATAAATATCGCGCACGCGTTGATCGAGGTTTGAGATGTCTTCCTGAAACACCGCAGCGCTCGCCGATAGGCCCACTGGCAGAACCGAACCGGCGCGGGTACTGGCCGAGATTTGGCCATTATAGGTGACGCTGTCATCGAAGAAGTCGACCGGATT
>JABSPI010000418.1 GCA_013214365.1 Erythrobacter sp. | reverse complement strand
GTGGTGATGAAGGGGTTGGAGACCCTCTCCATGCGCGCCCACCATCAAAGCGCCAGCGCGGTGACTTTGGGCGAATTTCTCGCGCCGCGTGTGGGCGCGGCGGGTGGCCAAATGCGCCATCCCGGCCTGCCGGGCGATCCGGGCTATGCGCTTGCGCAAAAGCAGATGGAGGCAACGGGTCCGATCTTCGCCTTTGATGTGGGCACGCGGGCGCGCGCCTTCGCGGTGCTCGACGCGCTCGAATTGATCGATATCTCGAACAATATCGGGGATTCGCGTTCGCTGATGTGCCATCCGGCGAGCACGACGCATGCCGGTTTGAACGACGAAGCGCGCGCCGAAATGGGCGTCACCGAGGGGCTTTTGCGGATCAATGTCGGGCTGGAGGATATCGCCGATATCACCGAGGATATGGACCGTGCGCTGAAGGCGGCGGGAATTTAGGCGCGTAACCTTCGAGATAGGGGCCTTCGAGATAGGGGCCTTCGAGATAGGGGGCGTGCGCCCAAAGCGGTGCACACACTATCCGGTGCACACAACACCCGGTACAAACGAAAAGGCCGGACGTGTCCGCCCGGCCTTTTCCCAATTTCGCAAGGACGCGCCCGCTTAGAACCCTTCGGTGGGCGGGGCGTATTTGGTGAGGTTAATCCCGTCCACCGCGGCGGTGTATTCCTCAATCGACG
This sequence comes from Erythrobacter sp., assembly GCA_013214365.1. GTDB lineage: Bacteria > Pseudomonadota > Alphaproteobacteria > Sphingomonadales > Sphingomonadaceae > Erythrobacter. Next base: position 1,414 of record JABSPI010000418.1, on the reverse strand, counting down.
GCGTGCGGCCAAGGATCGTGGACAGCACCACAACCGGGGTTGAGGACAAGAGGCTCTCGCCCTTCTTATCCTCGGCATCTTCCACCACGCGGCCCTGAAACAGACGGGTCGAGGTCGCCATCACGGTGTCGCCCTTGGCGGCCTTTTCCTGATTGCCCATGCACAGGTTACAGCCGGGCCGCTCGAGGTAGAGCATGTTTTCATACTCGGTGCGCGCGACGTTCTTGGGATTGTCGTCGTCAAACTGGAACCCGGCATATTTGGCCAGCAATTCCCAATCGCCCTCTTCCTTCAATTCATCGACGATATTGTAAGTCGGCGGCGCCACGACCAGCGGGGCTTTAAACTCGACCTTGCCGTTCTGCTTTTCCAGATTTTGGAGCATTTCGGACAGGATTTTCATATCGCCCTTATGCACCATGCACGACCCGATAAAGCCCAGATCCACTTCCTTGTTGCCGCCATAATAGGAAATCGGGCGGATCGTGTCGTGGGTGTAGCGTTTGGACAGGTCGTTATTGTTGACATCCGGGTCCGCGATCATCGGCTCGTTGATCTGGTCAAGGTCGACCACCACTTCGGCGAAATATTTGGCATTGGCGTCGGGGCGCAATGCGGGCACATCGCCGGAACGGATTTCGGCAATGCGCGCATCGGCCTTCGCGATCAGGCCGGCGAGCACGCCTTTGGCATTGTCCATGCCCTTGTCGATCATGATCTGGATCCGGCTCTTGGCGATTTCGAGCGATTGGATCAGCGTTTCATCCTCGGAAATACAGATCGAGGCCTTGGCCTTCATCTCTGCGGTCCAATCGGTGAAAGTGAACGCCTGATCGGCGAGCAGCGTGCCGATGTGAACCTCGATCACGCGGCCCTGGAACACGTTGTCGCCAAATTGCTTGAGCATTTGGGCCTGGGTTGCGTGGACCACATCGCGGAAATCCATGTGATCTTTGAGCGCGCCTTTAAACGTCACTTTGACGCTTTCGGGGATCGGCATGGTCGCCTCACCCGTGGCCAGCGCCAAGGCAACCGTGCCCGAATCCGCGCCAAAGGCCACGCCCTTGGACATGCGGGTGTGGCTGTCGCCGCCAACGATGATCGCGCGGTCATCGATTGTGATGTCGTTCAACACCTTGTGGATCACATCGGTCATGGCCGGATATTGGCCCTTGGGATCGCGAGCAGTGATGAGGCCAAACTTGTTCATAAAGCTCATCAGCTTGGGAATGTTGGTCTGAGCTTTGATGTCCCACACCGATGCGGTGTGACAGCCTGACTGATAGGCGCCATCGACAATTGGCGAGATGACGGTGGCGGCCATGGCTTCGAGTTCTTGGCTGGTCATCAGGCCGGTCGTGTCCTGCGACCCGACAATATTGACCTCAACCCGGACATCGGACCCGGCATGCAA
>JABSPI010000417.1 GCA_013214365.1 Erythrobacter sp. | reverse complement strand
TCGGTGAACATCGCCGCAAACCATTGGCCCCCTGCGACCATCGCTGCGGCGATGCCCAAACCCCAGATTATGCAAAAGCCAAACGCATAAAGCGCCGCCTGACGCGCGCGGTCATAGGCTTTGGCGCCCCAATTTTGCCCGACAATCGCCCCGATCGACCCTGACAAAGCAAGCAAGGGGACCGTGGCAAAGCTTTGCAATCGGCCCGCCGCGCCAAACCCCGCCACCGCCGCATCCCCCTGCAGCGCGATCAAAGCGGTCAGGATCGCCAGCCCGATCGGATTGATCGAATTGGAAAAGGCCGCAGGGCCCGCAACCCGCATAATCGCACCGGCGGAATCGAGCACATGGCTGTCTTTCATCAAAGACGGATCGAGCGGCAGATCGGCACGGCGCACCAACAACGCGGCCACCACCGCCCCGATCGCATAGCCGATGATCGTGGCATAGGCGGCCCCGGCAATCCCATATCCCTCAAATCCCAACGCCCCGGTGATCAGGATCGGGTCGAGCACCCAATTGGCCGCGGCATAGCTGATCGACACCATGCTGGTTTTGCGCGCTTCGCCCTGCCCGCGCAGCACCCCGTTGAACCCCATAATCACCAGGATCAGCGGAAAGCCGAGCGCGAAAGGTTCCATATAGGCGCGGATCAAGACCAGCAGGTGATCAGGGGCATTCATCAGCTTGAACAGCGGATCGAGCGCGGCGTAGAGCGATAGGCCGATCACGATCCCTACCGCGAGGGCAAAGAGGATCCCGAAATTGGCCCGCCGCGCCGCGCGCATCGCGTCGCCTTCGCCCAGCGCGCGCGCCACCACCGAATTGATCCCCACCATCACTCCGACCCCGATCGAGCTGAGCGCGACGCTGATGGGGAAGATGAACGCAATCGCGGCCAGAGCGTCGCTGCCCAATTGGCCGATGAAATAGGCATCGACCAGCCCGATCGACATGATCGCGGCCACCCCGACAATCGCCGGCGCGGTCTGGCCAACCAGATGCGAGGTGACGCTGCCTTGGGTCAATTTTGCCCGCGCCAGCGGCGCTGCTTGGGGTTTGGTATCGCTCATCGCTACCGCGCGCCTAGCGCCCCGCCACAAGGGTGGCAAAGCCAATTTTCGCGCGCTTGGGGCGATGCGCATGGGCAAGCGTGCGAAATGCTTGTGCTGGTGCACTTTTGCGTGCGATAGTCGCGTTCAAACACCGCTTGAACCCAAGGTTTCGAACAAGAAGAGAGATCCCTCCCATGGCCACACAGCTCAACCCCGACACCAGCCTCGAAGGCAAAGTCAGCAAGGAAGAATGGCAGGCGCGCCTTGATCTGGCGGCGTGTTACCGGATTTTCGATCATCTGGGTTGGGGCGAATCGATCTACAATCATATCTCGGTCAAAGTTCCCGGCGAAGAGGACACATTCCTCATCAATCCATTTGGCCTGCTCTATGACGAAGTGACCGCCTCAAACCTCGTCAAAATCGACGTAGAGGGAAATAATGTCGGCGGATCGCCATATATGGTGAACAAAGCCGGCTTCACCCAGCACGCCTATTTCCACAAACATCTGGGAAGCCGTGCCGAGGCGATCTGCCACGTTCACACCACCGCCACCATGGCGGTGTGCAGCCATAAGGATGGCTTGCTGCCGACCAATTTTTACGCCTGCAATTTCCAGAACCAGATCGGCTATCACGATTTCGAAGGCGTCACCGTGCGCGAGGAAGAGGGGGAGCGACTGGTCCAAAATCTGGGCAATAACTCGATCCTGATGCTGCGCAATCACGGGCCGGTGGTGATGGACAGCCGGATCCAGGGCATGTTCGTCAAGATGTGGGCCTTGCAACGCGCCTGCGAGATTCAGGTGGCCACCTTGTCACAAGGCGAGCCGCGTCTGGTCCCGCAAGAAGTGATCGATGTCCACCAGCGCGACCTGTCAGTGATGCAAGGGCAAGGCGGCGCGGGCGTGTTCGATTTCGAGGCGTGGAAGCGCAAGATCGACCGCATCGATGACAGCTGGCGCAGCTGAGCCGGGATTGCCGGCATAACTAGACCGAAGAATAGGGCCAAATCATGCCGCGTATGACGATCAACGGCCGGCCG
>JABSPI010000416.1 GCA_013214365.1 Erythrobacter sp. | reverse complement strand
CCTCGATCGCACCATTGGCCATCCGGTCGCCAATGACCGCCTCTAGCTTGACAAAGTCGAGCGCAAAATACGCCTCGTCCTCATCACCATTATCCGGCGCGTCGGGATCGCTGTTCGAACCCGCTTCCATCGCCTCTTCGAACGCATCATCCACCGGGTCGAGCAGACCGGTCGCTTTCAATTCGTCAATGCCCGGCAGATCGCGCCGCGATTGCAGTCCGAATTGATCGAGGAATTCAGGCGTGGTGGCATAAATCACCGGGCGTCCGGGCACTTCACGCCGCCCAGCCAATTTGATCCAGCCGGCCTGCATCAACACATCGAGCGTGCCCGAACTGGTTTGCACACCGCGGATCGATTCGATTTCGGCGCGGCTGACCGGTTCATGATAGGCGATGATCGCCAACACTTCGGTCGCGGCCCGGCTGAGCCGGCGCACCTGCTCCTTTTCGCGCCGCAAGAGGTGCGCCATATCGGCGGCGGTTTCAAAATGCCAACGCTTGCCGCGTTCGACCAGCCGCACGCCGCGTTTGTCATAATGCGCCATCAAAGCTTTGAGCCCATCGCGCACCAGCGATTTTTCCAGCCCGCCCAAATGCGCCGCCAAATCCTCAACCGTGAGCGGTTCTTCGGCCGCAAAAAGGGTCGCTTCGAGCCCGCGTTCGATCTCGTCAGGCGCGCTCTGCCCCTCTTGTGTCACGCTGTGGCCCCTTGTGGTGCGGCTTGGGAGGCGTTTGCGAGGGCATTTTTGACCGCTTTTTGCACATTGGCCTGTTTCAACCGGCGAATTCGCAAAGGCGCAAAGGCCTCCTCCTGCACGATTTCAGCCCGCCCCAAACGCGCAAGTTCGAGCGCTGCAACAAAGCTCGATGCAAGCGCCGAACGCTTCAGCTCCGGATCGGCATGCTGCGGCAGAAAATCGCGGATTTCCATCCACTCCAAAGTCACACCCAGCATTGACGACACCCGGTCGAGCGCGCTGTCGAGCGTCATCACGGGTCGATCGGAGACATGATAAATCCGCGGGGCGGTCCGGGCCTTAACCTGACCATAGGCCTGGATCAGAGAGTAAGTATCTGAACGCCAGAGTGTTTTTCGATTGGTCCGCAAACCTTCAGGCGCCCCGCGCAAGAAGATATCGCGCCCAATCCTATCGCGCCCCATCAAGCGTGCGGCGGCCTCGCGCATGGCGCCCAGCCGCTGCAGACGCAATTGCAAGCGCAAAGCAAGCTCTTCGGGGCTGGGATCTTCCTGCTCCTCCTTGGGCAGCAAGAGCGCCGATTTAAGGTAGGCAAGCCACGCCGCCATGACCAGATAATCAGCCGCCAATTCCAGCCGCAAATCCTGCGCGCGTTCGATGTAGGTGAGATATTGATCGACCAGAGAAAGTATTGAAATCTGGCGCAAATCCACCTTTTGACGCCGCGCCAGATCGAGCAGCAGATCAAGCGGCCCTTCCCAACCATCCAGCTCCAGATAGAGCGCCTCGTCGCCCTTTTTCGCGCCTTGCTTGCCGGTTTCATCCTCCCAAGCATCAGCGCCAATCGCTGTGGGTTCGGGCGCATTTCCAGCACCGCCTGTGAACATGAAGCCTTCTTGATCGTGCTCGGTCATACGGCCTCCTCGCTCAAAGCCAGCAAGGCATCGCGTTTGGCCAGCAATTGCGCCTGCTCTGCGGGAAGTTCATCGGCAACATGCGTTGCGCCGAGCGCACGCTCAAGCCGCGCTGCGCTCGCCTCCGAGATATCGGGCAGAGCCTCGCAAATCCCCTCCATATCAGGGATTTTGGCCCAGCAATTCAGAACAATATCACAGCCAGCCGCAAGCGCCTTGGCAGCCCGGTCGGGGATGGTCCCATCAAGGGCTTGCATATCGATATCATCGGTCAACAACAGGCCTTCAAAACCGATCTGACCTCGGATCACGTCGGCGATAATGTTGGACGACAGCGTTGCCGGATTGTCCGCGTCCCACACCGGAAATTTGAGGTGGCCAGTCATCCCAATCAAGGCCGATCTCAGCGCGCGAAAAGGCCCAAGATCCCGCTCCAACTCTTCCAATCCGGCATCGACAATGGGCATTTCCTTATGGCTGTCGCACATCGAACGGCCA
>JABSPI010000415.1 GCA_013214365.1 Erythrobacter sp. | reverse complement strand
GCAGTAATTGAGCCTGCGTTAGTCTGAAGTCGGACGTTATTGTTGTTGCTGCCATATTTCAACCTCAGCAGCTTGTTGCCACCACTGTTGATTTGCATAACTTGAATGTAGCCTTGGTTGGTTACATCCTGAGAACCAAAGTAGAAAATCGTTTGCCCTTGGCTTGCGGTACTGCCCTTAAACCAGAAAGAAATAGTCCAAGAGTCGCCTGACCCAGAACCATTGCCAGAGCGACCTAGCGCAGCATCCAACAGGTTAGCGTTAGCGCCCATCCAGTCTTGGTTCTCAAAATTAATGCTCTTGGTGTTGGTGTAGGGTGCCGCAGAGACGGTCAGCGTAATCGTAGCAGTATCTTCACCAAAGTAGTTAATGGCCTTTGCCGTAATATTGTAAGTCCCTGCTGTTAGGTTAGAGCCTCCAATAAGCTTCCTGACATTACCCTCAACATTGACAACACCAGAGGGTAGGTTTGACCACTCGTAGCCAACTCCTTTAGTGGCTACAAGCTCATAGTTCAGGATGTCACCCTCGGTCATTGTGATGGCAGTAGAGGATGTAATCTGAGGGGGAATACCCGTAGAGCTACCTGAAGCAGCAAACTCAGCGTTAAGTGCGTTGACAACATCAGTAGCGGTAGCACCATATGTGGAACCAGACTGATCTACAAAATCCCCAAAAGGGACCTGCGTAAAAATGTCTACGTCCTTAGATAGATCATGGACGTTGATCTTCACATCCGCGGGATCATCCATTGTTGCCTGAAGTGCGTTAAGGAACTGGACACCGTTTGCGTTCTCAATGAACACAGCGCCCGCGTTCTGATCCTTGTAAATCTTAATAGTCACCGTCTGATTTCCTCACTTCAATAACCATACCCGCGTTCACTAGAGTACCCCCGCCAGTCAGCTTGACCTGTGGTTGGATAGGGTTGTTTTTAGTGTTGTCATCTCCGACATAGATATAGTGAGTGACAAGGGCCTGACGGTACTCTCTACCAGAGCCTTCATCAAGACGGTTTACGTTAGTCTCAAGGGTATATGCACCTGCACCAGCACCTAGCGTGTACCTAAAATCAAGGGCCGCATTGTTGGTGATAGGTACAACCGTGTAGTCCATACGAATGATGATAGAAGAGCCAATAGGCAGTTCGTTGATCAGGATAGCCCCTGTGGAGGGATCAAGAAGGTTCGTACAGCCTGTAGGCAGCTTGTTATTAGAGAAGGGGCCAGCACCATCATTAGGGATGTCAGTCCAAGTGTCATCTATAAGATTGACAGGGTTATTCGCAGTGCTTGTATCGTTGTAGTCCACAAAACCCCCAAAATCCCTAGCTCGAAGCATTGGGACTATGAAGGTCTTGTTGTTATTGCACTTGACTATAAGCTGTCCGTCATCGTCAACTGTGACGCTGTAGATAGCAAAATGACCAAGCGGAAGGCCAGCACCATGCTGGATAACCTCAGTCTTGTTTGTGACAGAGACTTTACCCGCAATGGAAATATCACCGTCATCATAGGTAACCACAAGTTGGTTCTCGTTGTTTACCCTTACAGACTTGATTCCCCGGCCATCCTCACCGTCAAGACCCTTTGCACCAACAGGGCCAGATGGACCTTGAGGACCAGCCGGACCCTCAATGGAAATACCGTCCTTGCCGTCAATACCATCTTTGCCGTCCTTACCGTCCCTGCCGTCTTTCCCGTCTAGCCCAGCCTTACCGACTGGACCTTGAGCGCCGTCCTTACCGTCAAGACCATCAGCACCTGCGGGGCCTTGGGGGCCAACAATGCTTTCACCATCATCACCCTTTTCTCCTTTGTCGCCCTCACGTCCTGTGAAGTCTTTCTTGAGGAGTTCTTTAGCCACTACGGCCTTGATGATAGCTACATTGTCGGCGAAGTTAGTCATCTTTCAGGTACTCCAAAGAGGCTCTAAGCAGTTCCTCCTGTAAGGCTGCTACAACAGGGTCTTCTTGCTCACCCTTTTCAACAGGCTCTGGGTTATCATCCGTGTTCTTAGATGTATCATAGGGGATTTCCGCAGCATCATTGAACAGGAAGTCAAGAGTTTCATCGTGGGAGGCGATGTCAACACCAGCACCATTGATGTTACGCAGGAACGATGC
>JABSPI010000414.1 GCA_013214365.1 Erythrobacter sp. | reverse complement strand
TAGCAGATCCATTTCGACGCTCATGCGCCTTACTTGAACCAAGCTTAGGGCGGCTTTTATGCCTGACAACAGCCATGAGCATGGTCCATCGCGGGGGCAAAGCCGAAGCGGGTGACCCGCTTTGAGGGGCTTCGCCCGAATGGCGCTGGCGCCCATCTTAAATAGATCTGCCCAAATATCCGGCATGTCCTGCCAAAGCACCACACGTTACACGCGAATTGTCTTGATCGTGCCAAAGTTTGATTTTAACGAGTTATTAGGGACGTAAAACAGGCCTGATTATGTGGCGTAATTTTCAATTATTGAGTGTCGTTGGTTTGCTCTTTTGGCTGACGGCGTGTGCAACGAGCGAAGTTGCTGAACCGAACCAGGTGTGTCCGTCGTCAGGGTTTTTGGCACCACTGGCGGCCTGAGCTAAGAGAGAGTTTGGCTCATCTTGTTGGTTTGATTATGCGGCGTGTTTGCGGTGATGCAAGCGTCGCGTTTCGAGTGTCTTTCGTTTGATCCTTTCGCGTTGTTGTAGAATGGCTTTGTCACGTCCGAAGTAGACGTCGGCAGGTGTGACGTTGTTGATGCTCTCGTGATAGCGCTGGTGATTATAGTAATCGACGAAGGCTTCGATCTGAGCTTCGAGGTCGCCTGGCAGGAAGTAGTTTTCCAACAGAATGCGGTTCTTCAGGGTTTGATGCCAACGCTCGATCTTGCCTTGGGTTTGAGGGTGATAAGGTGCGCCGCGAGAATGTTTCATGCCTTTGTCCTGCAACCACTCCGCCAGTTCGCCGGAGACATAGCTGGAGCCGTTATCGCTGAGCAGACGTGGCTTGTGAACCACATGCACCTGATCGCAGCCTGATGATTGAAGAGCCAGGTCCAGCGTATCGGTAACGTCTTCAGCCCGCATGTTGGTGCAAAGCTTCCAGGAGACGATGTAGCGACTGTAATCATCGAGAACCGTGCTGAGATAGAACCAGCCCCAGCCCAATACTTTGATGTAGGTGAAGTCCGTTTGCCAAAGCTGATTGATCGCTGTGGTTTTATCTTTGAACTCGCTGGCTGCCTTGATCACAATGAAGGCTGGGCTGGTGATCAGATCGTGCGCCTTCAAGATGCGATACGTCGAAGCCTCTGATACAAAGTAACTTTCTTTGTCAGTGAAGGTCACGGCCAGCTCTCTCGGGGACAGCTCGGTCTCCTTCAACGCCAGCTTGACCACCTTGCCCCGCACTTCGTCAGGAATGCGGTTCCAAACGTGCTTGGGCTTGGGCGATTGATCCTGTAGCCCAGCCTCTCCGCGCTGGAGATATCGATCATACCAGCGATAGAACGTGGTGCGTGGAATGCCGAGCTTGGCCAATGTCCGACGCGCTGACAGATGACTTTCTTCGACCAGCCGGATGATCTCCAGTTTTTCGGATGCAGGATACCTCATTCGTGATCGCCCCCACCGCCTGTCATGCTTTTTTTGAGAAGACGCAGTTCAAGTGTCTGCTCTGCGACGACCTCTTTGAGATCCTTTGCTTCGCGGCGCAGTTCCTTGACCTCATCAGAGTTCGCAGCACGGGCTGTATCGCCAGCCAGCCGTTTCTTCCCAGCCTCCATGAAGTCTTTGGACCATTTGTAATAGATGCCTTGGGAAATGCCCTCACGACGGCACAGCTCAGCAATGCTGTCCTCACCGCGCAGACCGTCCAGCACGATCCTGATCTTCTCTTCGGATGAGTAGTGTTTGCGCGTGGCGCGTTTGATGTCTTTGACGATCTTCTCGCCAGGGCTCTTCGTTGTCTTTCTCATCGTCCACTCCTCAGTGGCTACGATGAGCAACAAACACTCTCTTAGCAAATGACCCTAGTTGGTCCCATAGGCGCTGACGTCAGACAGTTTTGGTCGCCTCGAGATGCCAGAACTAAACCCTCACTTGTGCACTGGCGGGAGAGTCCCGGGCTAACGCTCGGTGCAATCATGATGACTGGTCTGGCGTCGCGCTATTAAGCAAACCGCCCAGACGATGACTGGGGGGTGACTATTGTCCGACGATGGAAATGATGACGTTTCGGAGAACGAAACGAACGACCAAAAGCGCATGCGCGAAATGTTCGAACGTATTGAGGAGCTTTTCGGGTCAGCGTCGGGCGA
>JABSPI010000413.1 GCA_013214365.1 Erythrobacter sp. | reverse complement strand
GCTTGGCGGTCCGTTTATGGAAGCCTTATGACTTTTGCTCTGCCCGGCTTCGACCTCGACACATTCGTCCGCAACACGCTGGCGGAGGATTTGGGTGTGGGCTTGCCCGGCGGGGGCAAGGATGTGACATCCCAAAGCGTGATCCCTGCTGATGCGCGCTTTGCCGGGGTAATGGACAGCCGCGACGCCATTGTGGTGGCCGGGCTGCCACTGGCGGAGGCGTTTTTTCGCCATCTTGATCCTGAGTGCGCGATCGAAACACTCGTCGAAGATGGAGATGCGGTCGAGGCGGGCGCAGACCTCATGCGGATGGAGGGCAATGCCCGCGAGCTGTTGACCGCGGAGCGCAGCGCCTTGAACATCGTGCAGCACCTTTCCGGCATCGCCACGATGACGCAAGGATATGTCACCGCAATGCGCGAGGGGTCAGCGACCTGCACCCTCCTCGACACGCGTAAAACTTTGCCCGGCCTCAGAGTGCTGGAGAAATACGCCACCAAGCAGGGCGGCGCGCAAAATCACCGCATGGGCCTCTATGATGCCGCGATGATCAAGGACAACCATGTCGCGGTCGCAGGCAGTGTCGGCGAAGCGGTGCGGCGCGCGGCGCAGGCGGGGGTCAAACCGATCATTTGCGAGGTCGACCGGCTCGACCAGATCGAACCGGCAATCGCAGCGGGCGCGCACCATCTGCTGCTCGATAATATGTCGCCCGAAACGCTGAAAGAGGCCGTCGCGATGGTGGGGGGACGCACCGCGACCGAGGCGAGCGGGGGGATCAATCTGGACACGATTGCAGCGAAAGCGGCAAGCGGGGTGGATTACTGCTCGGTCGGGCGGCTCACACAGAGCGCGCCAGCGGCGGATGTGGGGCTGGATTTTCGGCCGCTGTGAGCATAGCCAAAGGTCCGCGGCCTTGGTCAATCCACGCCTTCGCGGCGGCTTTTTTGGGCGTGGCTGTGATTGGGCTGGGCATCGCGCTTTGGGACCCGGCGCTCGAAGGTCTCAAATGGGCGGCACGTGTGCCAGCCGTATATTGGAGCGAGGACAGCGCCATCATCGCCGCTTTTAGCGTTTTTACCATGGCGCTGTTCCCGCTGGTTTGGATTTATGGCTTTGGCGCACTGCGCGCGCGCTGGGTTGTGCTTGGGTTTGCTGTGGTCAAAATCGGCCTATGGTGGCACGGTATGACGACCATTGCATTGAGCGGCTGGATAGAATCGGCGCGTTGGCTCGAACCGGCCCTGATTGTGCTAGCGCTGGTTATGATGTTTGCGCCGGCATCGACCCGGTGGCTTAAACAAAATTGGGAGGCAGACGCTGAAACCTTGGTATAAGCTGGCCTGTGCGATCACCGCAGTCGCGCTGCCCTCGCTTGCCCTCCCCGCGACCGCCCAAGCGCAGGCCTATCAATGCCGCGCGCCCGCCATTTCCAGCGTGCCGCAAATCACCCCTGACGGGGCGCGCCGCGAGAGCGCGATCACCGGCTACACTCTCACGCTCAGCTGGTCGCCCGAATTTTGCCGCACCCGCAGCGAGAGCCGCAATCACCGCGCGCAATGTTCGGGCGAAAATGGCCGGTTTGGCATGATCGTCCATGGCCTGTGGCCGCAAAGCGCCAATGGCTCATGGCCGCAATGGTGCCCGGCGACAAATCGGCTGACACCGGCGCAAGTGCGCGCCCATATGTGCATGATGCCCTCTGCCCGCCTGATCGCGCGGCAATGGGCCAAACATGGCAGCTGTATGGCGCAAAATCCCGACACCTATTTCGGGGTTACGCAGATATTGTGGGACAGTTTACGGATCCCCGATTACGACCGGATCAGCCGCGAGGACAATCTCACCGCTGGCCGCATTCGCGCCGCTTTGGCCGATGCCAATGGGCGCATGTGGCAAGCCGCGAATATCGGGGTCAAATTGAACCGCAAAGGTTGGCTGGAGGAAATTCGGCTGTGCTATAATGCGCGCTTCCGCCCGGTGCGCTGCGATGCGGCCCGTTTCGGTGCGCGCGACGGCGCACGGGCAAAGATATGGCGCGGATTGTGAGGCGCTTTTGACCGCGCCAAAAACGCCGCCTCCAACCCTTGGCGATCCGCCGCGCTTGGCCACCAAACGACTGGCTTTGCGCCGTCCGCAGTCG
>JABSPI010000412.1 GCA_013214365.1 Erythrobacter sp. | reverse complement strand
GGCCAAGGCCGAGCCTGGCTTTTCGCCCAAGCTGGATTGAGCATGGCATCGCCCCCCAATTACTTCGATGATCAAGTCGCGCTTGATTACGACGCTGAGCACATCAATGATGACAATCTCGATACGACAATTACGAGACTGACCGAGCTAGCGGACAAAGGCACAGCGCTGGAGCTGGCGATTGGCACTGGCCGCGTGGCATTGCCTTTAAGAGCGGCTGGAATTGAAGTTTCAGGGATCGAATTATCCGAACCGATGATTGCCCAGCTGCGACACAAGCCAGGCGGCAAGCATATTCACATCGTGACCGGCGATATGGCAAGCGCGCAAGTAAACCGCGCGTTCAACCTCGTCTTTCTTGTTTTCAATACGATATGCAATCTAACGACCCAAGAACAGCAAGTGCGTTGTTTTCAGAACGCCGCCGACCATTTGAAGCCTGGCGGGCGCTTTGTAATCGAGACTTTTGTACCCCCGATACGGCGTCTGGCTGCTGACGTGGATAAGCTGGCCTTCGATGTATCGGATACGCATTGGGGCATCGACGAATATGACCTCGCGTCCCAGAACTTCACCTCGCACCATTTATGGGTGCGCGGCGAGACAAGTGTGAGGCGCTCAATACCTTTTCGCTTTGTCTGGCCCTGCGAGCTAGACCTGATGGCTCGACTGGCGGGCATGGAGCTCGAGAACCGGTGGGAGGACTGGGATAAGAAGCCCTTCACAGCGAAAAGCAATCGTCACGTCTCCGTCTGGCGCAAGATCTGAGTTGAAATGAGAGAAGCACGCATGGAAGCCTACAAACCACTAAGCCGATCGATCGCCGGGCACAGCGCGATCATCACCGGCGCGGCCAGCGGCATGGGCCGCGCGACCGCGCATCTGTTTGCATCTGAGGGCGCGCATGTCGCGGTTACTGATCTTAATCAAAGCAAGTGCGATGCAGTGGTCGCGGAGATCACCGCCGCCGGCTATCCCGGCAGCGCCGTGGCCTATGCGCTCGACGTGATGGACGAGGACGCGATCAAAGATGTCGTTACCAAAGTCGCGCAAGGTTTTGGCGGGATCGATATCGTGATCAACAATGCCGGCTTTTCGATCCACGCCGTGATCGAAGACGATGCCTATCCCGATGCATGGCGCACCAGTATTGACGGGCTGATGAGCGCGCACACCCGCATGATCCGCGCCGCTATGCCGCATTTGCGCCAAAGCGATCACCCGCGTATCGTCAATATCGCTTCGACCGAAGGGTTGGGCGCAACACCGGGTAATTCGCCCTATGTTGCGGCCAAGCATGGGGTGATTGGCCTCACCCGCGGAATGGCGGTCGATCTCGGGCGCGACGGGATCACGGTCAATTGCATTTGCCCCGGCCCGATCCGCACCGGCATCACCGCGCGCATTCCCGAAGAGCACAAGACCATTTTTGCCAAGCGCCGGGTGCCGCTGCGCCGTTATGGCGACCCGGAAGAGGTTGCGCATATGACTTTGTCATTGGTTTTGCCCGCGGCGAGCTATCTCAACGGCGCGGTGATACCGGTCGATGGTGGGATGACGATCAAAAACGCCTGAGTTTTGTGCCGACATAACGGTGACAAGGGCCAGCGCCCATCAAAGGCGACCGAAGCTGATCGTGCCTACCTTTAATTGCGATGCGGCTGCCATTAATTGCGCGGACATGAATAAAAACCGCACCACATTATACAATATTACCACTAAAAATTTTACTGTTCCGTGGCCTTATTAGAGAAAATCGAAAAAACTAGAATCATAGTCTATGCGGTGCGGCACGCACATTGCGCACTGGACCTGCACCGCTCGCTCATTGGGCTCGCTCATCGCCCCCGATCACAGTTCCAAATTAAACGCCCCGATCATAGGCCCAGAACGTGTTTGGCGATGATGTTGCGCTGGATCTCGTTAGTGCCGCCGTAAATGCTCTGTGCCCTAGTGCCCAGATAGGTGGCAACGCCCGGCGCTGCGAAAGCATTGTCGCCGGTCCATTGCGGACTCACACTGTCGTCGAATTTGCGGATCGCGTGCTGGCCTGCGGCGACACAGAACAAAGTGGTGATTTCCTGCGCGGTTTCGGTCGCCATGATCTTCAAAATCGACGCCTCTTTGCCCGGCGCCCCGCCATCGGC
>JABSPI010000411.1 GCA_013214365.1 Erythrobacter sp. | reverse complement strand
GGGCAGGTACTCTACCGCCGCAAATACCGATTTCTGAGTTACGCTTATCGTATTTTTTTGGGCGGGCTGGCGGTCACAATGGCGATCTACAGCTATGAGTTTTTGACCGCTTAGTCGGGCAAAAGCTCTTTTACCGCGTTCATAAATGGCATGATTGAGACCGGCTTTGCCAAGTATCCCGATGCCCCGGCTGAACGGATCCGTTCTTCATCACCTTGCGCGGCAAAGGCGGTGACAGCCAAAACGGGAATATCGCATAGTTTTTGATCCTGTTTCGCCTGAGTGATCAGATCGACCCCGGAAACCCCGGGCAGCTGGATATCCATGATGATGAGATCAGGGGATGCATCGCGTGCGGTCTTGAGCACTTTGTCGCCATCAGCGACCGGTTCGACGTCAAACCCATTCGCTTTTAGAACGTCGCAGAACAATCTGCGGTTGAGATCGTTGTCCTCGACAACCATTATTCGCTTTGCCACACGACACCTTACAAATACCGACGGTGTTACCCGCTACCCAACCCTGACTAACCTGACCAAGAGGCCTTCACAATCCCACGCTCCCCGACACCTAGCGATGATTCTGCCCGCGACGCTGCGGTAAGCCGCGCTGCCACGCTCGCTTTGGCGGCGCTCGGCTGGCTGTTGCAGGATGAAGACCGCGCCGAGCGTTATCTTGCGTTAACTGGTCTGGACCCCGATTCGCTCAGAGCCGGGCTGGGCGATCCGCAAGTGCTCGCCTCGGCGCTTGATTTTCTAGCGAATTACGAACCTGACCTGCTGCGCGCTGCCGAAGCGCTTGCGGTTACCCCTGAAGAATTGATCACCGCCCGAAAGGATTTGAGCGCATGAGCCGCCCCCTGATTATCAGCGATTGTGACGAGGTCATTTTGTATATGATCACGCCGTTCAAAGCTTGGCTAGAGGAAAGCCAAGGGATCACCTTTAACCTGACCGGGGGCAATTTCGGCGAGGCTTTGCGTTGGCAGGAAAGCGGTGAACTGCTTCAGCCTGATGAGATATGGACCAAATTGGGCGGTTTTTTCGACACCGAAATGGATCGCCAGCTGCCGATTGCAGGGGCGGTTGAGGCGTTGAATGAATTGAGCGAACAGGCCGATTTGGTGGTGCTTACCAATCTGGTTGATTCGCGCCGCGAAAAGCGCGCCGAGCAATTGGCCGCGCATGGATTGAACGCCCGGGTTTACACCAATCAAGGACCCAAGGGTCCCGCTTTGCAGAAAATCCTTGAGGAATACGCCCCCAGCCGCGCATTCTTTATTGATGACCTGCCGCAGCACCATCACTCGGTGATGGAAACCGCGCCTGATGTGGTGCGATTGCATTTTTGCGGGGAGCCCATGGTCGCAGGTTCAATCGACTGCGCGCACAAAGCGGGCCACGCCGATGCTCGGATTGACGTATGGTCGGAGGCGCTGCCCTGGCTCAAAAACCGTTTGGAGGAATATGCAGCATGACTATCGAAGCCCGTTTGAATGAACTTGGTATTGTCCTGCCCGAGGCGGCTGCCCCGGTGGCAAGCTATGTACCGGTGGTTGTGCATGGCGGCGCCGCGCATGTGTCCGGCCAATTGCCGTTTGTGGACGGGGCGCTGAAGACCGGCCGATTGGGCGAGGATGTATCGCTGGAAGAGGGGATGGAAGCGGCGCGTGCATGCGGGCTGATGATCCTTGCACAGCTCAAGGCGGCCGGCGTGCTTGAGCAGGTGGAGCGGGTTGTGAAGCTGGGCGCTTTCGTCAATTCAACCGGCGATTTCACCGACCAGCCCAAAATCGCAAATGGCGCTTCTGATCTTATGTTTGAGGTGTTCGGTGACGCCGGTCGCCATGCCCGCGCCGCGGTCGGCGTGCCCGCTTTGCCACTGGGCGCCGCGGTTGAGGTTGACGCGATTATTGCCTTGAAGGCGTGATCGGCTGGTGGCGCTGCGCACGGTTCCTGAATGGTTGATGCGGTGGGAATATGCCCATCGCGGTCTTCATTCAGCAGGCGTGCCTGAGAACTCT
The DNA here is from genome assembly GCA_013214365.1 of Erythrobacter sp. GTDB lineage: Bacteria > Pseudomonadota > Alphaproteobacteria > Sphingomonadales > Sphingomonadaceae > Erythrobacter. Next base: position 125 of record JABSPI010000411.1, on the reverse strand, counting down.
CTCGCAGCAGCTCAGGCTGCGATAGCGGCCGGCATGGGGGTTGAGTGTGATATCCAGCGCTCTGTTGACGATCATCCGATGGTTTTTCACGACTGGGATGTTGATCGTCTGACGAATGCGAAAGG
>JABSPI010000410.1 GCA_013214365.1 Erythrobacter sp. | reverse complement strand
TATCGCAAATCTGCGTGAAGTTGAGGTTCGCCTTGCTCGCGGAGAAACGGCAGCGCAGGCTGCACGTTCTATCGGTGCTCTGCCCCACTGAGGTGGTCCACCGGCTTTGTTAGTCTGGCGGTTTCCACGTAGCAGCGATCATGCTGCTACCTCCACATGGTAAGGCAGTATGATCGCTGCGGGCAAGATGGCTTTTGGTGCAGGTGCTTTATACCCCAGAGAGGAGTGCGGTCTGGCCGTGTTGTAATGGTGCCGCCAGCCTTCGATGAGGACCTTGGCTTCGCGTAGATCGTAGAAGATTTCTCGCGCCAACAGCTCGTCTCTGAGTTTGGAGTTGAAGCTTTCGCAATAGCCATTCTCCCAGGGACTTGCCGGTGTGATGTAGAGCGTTTCGACGCCGATGCGCTGCAGCCACTCCCTTAGCGCGATGGCGATAAACTCTGGTCCATTGTCTGACCGTATATGCTCTGGTGCGCCGTGCCGCACGAACAGCTCGCCAAGCACATCCAGAACATCCCGAGAGTTCAGGCGCCGTTCGACGCGGATGGCGAGACACTCGCGCGTGTACTCGTCGATGACACACAGCATGCGGAAGACCTTTCCATCATGGGTGCGATCCTGGACGAAGTCGTACGACCAGACATGGCCTTTATGTGCAGGCCTGAGCCTCACGCATGACCCACCATTCAACCACAACCGCCCGCGCTTGGGTTGCTTCTGCGGGACTTTCAGCCCTTCACGTCGCCAGATGCGATAGACGCGCTTCTCATTCACATACCAGCCGTCTCGCCTCAGCAGCTCCGTGATCCGGCGATAGCCGTATCGGCCGAACTGAGTGGCGAGCCTGATGATAGCTTCTGTTAACGCAGGCTCGTCACCACGAGGCGTTCTGGGCTTGCGCTGGGTAGAGCGATGTTGACCGATCACGCGGCAAGCCCGGCGCTCTGATGCGCCAAGCTCTTCCACTACATAATCGACCGCAAGGCGTTTGCGTGAAGGGCTTAGTACTTTCCCCGCACGACTTCCTGCAGGATTTGATTGTCTAGCGTCAGATCAGAGACAGCCCGCCGCAACCGCGCGTTCTCCTTCTCGATCTCTTTCATCCGCTTGGCCTGGCCAACCTGCAGCCCACCATACTCTTTGCGCCAGCGATAGTAAGTCTGCTCTGTCACACCGATAGAACGTGCAGCCTGCGCTGCCGTTTCTCCGCGAGCAAGGCGAACCTCAACTTCACGCAGATTTGCGATAATCTCTTCAGGCTTTAATCTCCTACCCATAGTTCAACTCCATATCTGAAGCCAGAGCTAACTCAAATAATGGACCACTTTTCGGGGAGCAGACCACTTTCGGCGCTTCCCCTCATCCTGAGCTTGTCGAAGGATGAGGCGTTCTCAGAGACCGCCCGCTCCTTCAAGAGCTCTGCCCAGCCCGTCTGGGCAGCCCATCACGGGACCGCGCCACTCAGACCGAGAGCGATCATTACGCTCTCGATCAGCAGAGCAACCGAGTCAGCTGGACCCCACGGACAAACCGTGGGGAGCGTTTATAAGGAGACGACGGGTCATCGCGTTCACCGCATCCACGGTCCCTCATCCTGAGCTTGTCGAAGGATGACCTGCCGAACCGCGACGCTTCAAAGCCCCGCCTCGCCTCTCGACAGGCTCAGGATGAGGCGCTGTCAAAGACCGCCCGTCCCTTCAAGCGCTCTGCCCAGCGCGTAGCCTCTCTGCGGAGATCGAGAGCGCCCTTCCCGCTCCCGCGGAAAACTACCCACTCGCCTTTTGCAGTTTTTTGATGCCTCTTTTTACGTATTTTACGAAGTCTCTCGAGTCTGTGAAGTAGTTTTGAAAGACTTTCATGAGGGTGGCGGCATCTTCTGCCCGGACTAACACAATATCCGCTTTGTCAGCCATTTCTGTTTCGAGTTTTTCGTACTCTTCGATCGCGCGTCTCGTATCTTTAATTGACCTAACCCGAAGGTACGTATTCTTTTCGTCGCTCTCAAATGGATATTCTAGAATCACATTTAGTCGTTTTTTGAACAGTCCTTCGGTCATCGTTGAACTTGCAGTGTTGGTTCTCGCCAAAATCTCCAATAGATTTGTTGCTTGGTTCTTCTCGTCAAAAAACTGCAAAAGATCTTCATCC
>JABSPI010000409.1 GCA_013214365.1 Erythrobacter sp. | reverse complement strand
GGCCTTTATGGGTCAAAGGCCGGATGAGGATTGAGCGATTAGCCGCCGATCACGATGTAGCCGCTCTCGCCAGAAGCCAGCGCCTTACCCATCGACTTCTTCACTTCGCTCATCAGTTCTGCGTGTTCCTCGACATTATCGGCAAAGACGATGTTGGCGAGGAAGCGCGCATCCTTGGCATTGGCCACCGGCACGTCGCTGATATCGCCCAGGCGGCGCACGGCGCGCTTGGCGACGCGTTCGGCAACCCAATTGGCATCGCTGGAAACCACTTCGAGATTGGTCGGCTCGCCATCAGCGCCCATTTCGAACGCGATTTGAACGATGCCATCGGAAATGGCGGCGCTGCGCACGTCGCTGGAATGGGCCAGCGAACGGTTGAGCGAAACCGTAGCGCCCTTTTGCCAGGCGGCCATTTCGGCTTGCGAGGTAACGATGATATCGCCGGCCGCTTCATCAGCATGGGCAATACCGGCAAATGGAACCATGGCTGCCAAGGCAATTGCGGGGATGGCAGCGGTTTTCGAAAACAGGGTCTTGGTGATAGTCATTGGGGCATCCTAAAATTTTTCGTTCACGTTGATGATCGATCCGAAACCTCGTGTGGCAAAGGTGTTAGGGGACACCCTTCGTCAGCCGCCCTTGGCTAGGTCAATCAGGCGCGTCAGGGAATTAGGGGGTTGATTTTCTTGAGAACTTCCCTTCCGCGTCGAGAAAGAAAATCCAAGAAAAGCGGGGTCTTTTCAATTGCCGTTCGGCGAAGGTTGAGCGCGCTCGCCCAATCCACTTGGATCGGCGACAAACGCCCTATCCTCGCCGACGAGCGACGCGCATCATCGCCAGACCGGTCCACCAATGACAAAGCCGCGCTGGTCCAATTGGTCGAGCACGCCATCTTCTTCAGCCAGAACGCGCAAAGGCACCACAGCCAGAGTGGTGCCGGTGTCCCCGGCGGCCTGCGCGATCATCCCGGTCCATTGATCGCGGATTTCTTCGCCCAGCTCGTCATCGGCCCAAGGCCAGCATTGGCCCAGGGCGATCTCGAGCGGGTTGTTCATCACCGCAATGATATCGAACCGGCGCCAATCCGCGCCGCGTTGCTCGATAATATCGGGGCCGGCTTCGGTCGCAGCCATCGCCGCCTCGAGACAGGGTATGTGGCTGGCAGGCTCGGCCTCAGCAAGATTGTCGAGCAGGTCTTCGCCGCGAAACCGTTCGGGCCGGGCGAGCGGCAAATCGGCATCCTTGGCGGCATCCTTGACCACTTCGGTGGCATCGTCAGTGGTCGAATCGTCAAAATCGAGCCGCCGGGCGAGCAGATCGAAGCTGGTCATCAAAAATGAGCGGCGATCATAATTGATGTCATATTGCTCCTCCAGCGCGGCAAGGCGCGCGCGCTGTTCGGGCGTCAGATAATCGCTTGCAACGCGTTTATCGGGCAACCGGGTGAAGCTGCCCCCGCGAAAGATCAGCCGCAAGGCATCGCCGGGCGAAAATTTGGGCGCGGCGCGGATGATGACACGATCCGATTCGCGCGTGGCCTCCTCCAACCGATCAGGAAACCACGGGGTCGATTTGGGCACAGCGCGAATTTCGCCGACCAAAATGACGAGCCCGGTGGGGGTCTCGATAAACCACATCGGCGCGCCTGATCGCTGGGCCGTGACAAGGATGGCGTTTTGATCGGATTGAGGCTCGGCGGGCGGCGCGCGGTCAGCCTCTTGAGCATGCGCTGTCGCGGCGAGGACGGCCAGAGCAAGACCGGCGAGAGATTTTCTAATCACAAGCACTCCCTTGAAAACGGCTGAACCCACGGCGCCCTTATAACATCATGCGCGAAGCGGGCGCGAATTGGATCGCAGAACGGGGCCGATCGACCGCGCCGCGCGGGCTTGGATCATAGCGTGATGGGTATGCGACGAGATCCAAAACGCGTCACGGCACCAGCACCGTATCGCGCACAACCTCGCCGGTTTCGGGGTAATCCATCGTGTAGTGAAGCCCGCGGCTTTCTTTGCGCTCGAGCGCGCTGCGCACGATCAATTCTGCCGATTGCAGCAGGTTGCGCAGCTCAATCAGGTCGGTCGTGACGACAAAGCTGCCGTAATATTCCTCCACCTCCTTACGCAACAGAGCGATGCGGTTGGCGGC
>JABSPI010000042.1 GCA_013214365.1 Erythrobacter sp. | reverse complement strand
GTCGGCCCATCAATCGCAAGCAAAGCCGCAGCAGGAAAAGCCGCAATCAAAAGTGGCGGGCCAAAGCTAAGCCAATGCGCTAACAGACGCACCGCCATCATTATCTCTTCGGTAATGCCGCGCAGACGCAATTGATCAAACATGCCCAGTTCGATGTCCTGCGATACCAGTTTTTCAAGCGGCAGGATCGCGGCCAAGAGCGCCGCGATCCAGACGATGCCTGCACCGGTGCGCGACAGGATGTTTATGTCCGGACCCACTGCAAAGGGGAACAGCATCGCGACCGCGATGAAGAACACGATCGGGAGAGCGCTGCCTCCACCGGTGAAGGGGAAAAATTTGGCAAGGTCGCGGCGCAGCAGAGTGACAATCATTCCGCAACCTCCTCTGGCAAGCTTGGGCGCGGTGCGTAATCACCAAGCGCAAGGGTCTTCAAACCGGAAATTGCAAGCTGCTGGTGCGAGGCAACAAAAGCAATCCCTCCATTTGTCAGGTGACGCTCGATCTGTTGGGTTACGACTTCGATAGCGCCGCTATCCAAACCTGATAGCGGCTCATCAAGCAGCCAGATTGCCGATCCGCTTCCGATCATAACCGCCATGGCCGCACGCTTGGTCTGCCCGGTCGAGAGGTAGCGAACAGGCACATCAAGCAAGGGGGTGAGCCCAAGCAGGTCGGTAGTGGCGATGTCGGGATCGCCTGCGCGATCGATCCGGTCCCAAAATTGGATCGCGCGCCCCAAAGCCAGATCCGGATCGAGTGCTGGCCTGTCATTGAGCAATGCGATTTTGCCCTCGCGCGATATCTCCCCTGCAAATGGCGATGTCAGCCCGGCGAGTGTGCGGATCAAAGTGGTCTTGCCGATCCCATTTGCGCCGGTCACATGCAGTGCTTCGCCAGCGCCAAGCTCGAACGAAACACCGCGCGCAAGAATGCGGTCACCACGGCGGCAGGCAAGGTCAGAGGCGATCAGTCGGGGTTGCATCCTTTTGCGCGTTAGGCAAAAGCGCGGCCACCGACAACTCCTTGCATGAAGGAAAAGCCGCAATGCCCAATGTCCCCGAATTAACCGAAGACGAGCGCACCCAATTGTTGGCTGACCACCCGGACTGGTCTTTGGCGCGCGAAGGCAAGGCGATCGAGCGCACTTTTCAATTCGCCGATTTCTCGCAAGCCTGGGGTTTCATGAGCCGGGTTGCGCTGCTCGCGGATAGCCATGATCACCACCCCGAATGGTTCAATGTCTACGCCAAGGTGGAAATCACTCTGACCACGCACGATGCCGGTGCGACCGGCGGCCTGTCACAGCGTGATGCGAAAATGGCCCGGGCGATCGACGCTCTCGTATAGAGCGGGGCCTAGAGTCTAATATCACCATCTGCGCTTTGGCTGCGCATGCGTTTGCGTACAAGGCCGGGCATCCAGCGGTGAAGCCAGCGCAAACGGCTCGCGGTTTTGCCTACGGTGTAGTGCAGGTTGTCGCCGTGAACGGCTTGCCAAACGATATTGGGAACTGTTTCCACCGGAAGAACCTCGACGCCGTTTTCGATGAGCGTCTCTTTTACCGTTTGATTGGAATCGCCCTGTGTCGATTCAATAATTGGCGTATCGATAAATCCGGGACATAGCGAGGCAACTTTAATACCGTCGCCTGCCCATTCGGCATCAAGGCTCTCGGTCAAACCGCGCACGCCCCATTTGGTTGCGCAATAGGCCGCAAGGCCCGGCGCCCCAATGATCCCGGCAAGGCTGGCTGTATTCAGCAAAACCGATCCAGGAGCGCTTTGGGCCAGATATTTGTGCGAAGCCTGCGCCCCGTAAATGACACCTTTGAGGTTGATATCGAGCATCGGCACCAGCTCATCATCGGGCTGTTCCACCAGAGGCCCGCCATTTCCAATTCCGGCATTGTTGAACACCACATCGATCCGCCCGCCGCTGGCCTTGGCAAACGCGCTAAGCGCCTCGTCCCATTGGGTGCGGTCGCGCACGTCGAGCGAATAGCTGAAAGCATGGTCTCCATCGATCATGCCCAGCGTTTCCTGCATTCCGGCCTGATCGACATCGGCAATGCCAACGGACCAACCGCGTGCGGCAAAGAAGATAGCCACCGCACGGCCAATCCCCGATGCACCGCCCGTGATGAAAATTGCGCGATTGTTTTGTGAAGCGCTCATTTATGTTCCTTAGACTGCAGCTGCGGCGCGGTTTGGATTTGCCTTAGCGGCCCAACAGGCCGGCGGCATGTTTCTGCTGTTTGCGCACCCGGCCCGGGATCCAGCGCTTGGCGAAATTGACCCGGCGCGCGGTCTTGCCCACCAAATAATGCAATTCGTCCCCGTGCACCGCATTCCAGACGGTTTCGGCGACTTCTTCCACCGGTGTGATCTCCAGCCCGGCTTGGACGACGCGTGATCGCACGCTGTCATTCGATTTGCGATTGCCGGTTCCCTCCAGCAGCGGCGTGTCGATGAAACTTGGGCAGATCGAAGACACTTTGATCCCGTCGGGCGTCCACTCGGCATCGAGGCTTTCTGCGATCCCGCGAACGGCAAACTTGGTCGCGCTATAAACGCTCATCCCTGAACCACCGGCAATGCCGGCTGCGCTGGCGATATTGACCAATGCCGAACCCGGCCCTGCCTTGGCCAGATAGGGGTAGGCAGCCTGCGCACCATACAGCACGCCGCGCAGATTGATGTCGAGGCAACGGTCGATCTCATCCACTTCAAGCTCGGCCAAATGGCCTCCAGTGCCGATCCCTGCATTGTTGACCAGCACATCAATGCGGCCTCCGCCCGCGGTTGCCGCAGCTTCCAATGCGGTGTCCCATGCAGCCCGGTCGCGCACATCGAGTTGGTGCGAATATTTGAAGCCACCGTCGATGAGGCCAAGAGTATCCTGCATCCCGGCGACATTCACATCCGCGATCGAGACAAACCAACCTTGCTTGCTAAAATATTCAGCCACAGCGCGGCCAATGCCCGATGCGCCCCCGGTGATAAAGATATTGCGGCGCGGCTGCGCCCCGGTGCCTGACATGAAAAACCCTCTCCCAAATCGTGGTCTGCGCCGCTGCAGACTCGGTTCAGGAGAGGGTATGCCAGCCACTTACATTGCTGTCAGCAACTGATTTTCAACTTTGCGCGGGGTCACTCGCTCAGGGCATCTTCCAAACCCTGAACATATTGCGCGCCTTCAACGATTTCAGCGGTCGAGGGTGCGAGCACTTCGCCCAGCGGCTCAGCACGGCCACCAATGCATTCGGAGAGGAAATTCTCGGTGATCGCGACAAAGGAGATGCTGTTCGAAGGCTTGGCAAAGCCGTGCCCTTCATCGGGATAGAGCACATAGGTCACCGGAATGCCCGCATCCTTCATAGCGCCTACGATCTGATCGCTTTCGGCCTGTTTGACGCGTGGGTCATTCGCCCCTTGCGCGATCAAGAGCGGCTTGACGATCTGATCCGCCTTGTAAAGCGGGCTGGCCGCACGCAACAATTCCAAACCCTCTTCGGTGTTGGGATTGCCCATACGCTCATGGAACAGCCGCACAACCGGCGCCCAATAAGGCGGGATCGTCTCGAGCAGGGTTTCAAGGTTAGACGGGCCAACAATATCCACACCGCAGGCAAAGACGTCCGGTGTAAAGGTGAGCCCGGCAAGTGTCGCATAACCGCCATAGGACCCGCCCATGATTGCAACCTTGTCTTCAATCGCAATGCCTTCACTGATCGCCCAATTGGTCGCATCGATCAGATCGTCATGCATTTTGAGGCCCCATTCCAAATTGCCGGCATTGAGGAAGTCTTTGCCAAAACCGGTGGAGCCACGGAAGTTGACAGACAACACTGCATATCCGCGATTGGCCAACATCTGGTGGTAGGAATTGAAGCCATAATCATCGCGCGCCCACGGGCCACCATGGACCAAGAGCACCATCGGTACAGCTTCATCGGGGCGGCCATTGCCATCCTTGTCGCTGCCTGCCGGCAGGGTCAGGTATGACGGCAAGGTCAACCCATCGCGGCTGGTGATTTCAACCGGATGCATGGGTTGCAATGGCGCGCCATCCAGATCGGGCCGTGAAACATAGAACGGGGTCAGCGTTTCCGCCTTGCGATCAAAAATATAGGTCGATGACGGTGCCGTCAGCGGCTCGTTCCAAACGATCCATGTCTGGTCATCATCGGTGCGGCTGGAAATTCCGAAATCGCCTTCGAGCCGTTCATCAAGCCAGTTGAGCGTTGCGCCCAATTCCTCGTCGATCGCGGTCCAGGTGTTGCGCAAATAATTGACCGAATAGGCCTCAACCACACCGGTTTTGGGGTCGCGGATTGTGCCGCCAAGATCGGCCTTGGCGTCCTCGGCGATCAGGGTGCGTTCGCCGGTTACGGTGTCTTGCGCGTAGAGTGCGGCGGTGTTGCGGCCGCGGCTGTCGAGCCAGTAGAGGATCGAGCCATCAGTGGTGTAACCGGCCGGATCGGTGGTCAGCGAATCCTCCATTCCGGTCGTCTCGAACGGCTCTTCCTCGACCATATTGTCGTTGACGCGGAAGAAATCGGTGCCGCCTTGCGCATTTTGGCGCATCGCCATGCGTACGGTCAGGGAATCGTCCGACATGAAGCCGGCATAGCTGTCATTTTCATAGACCAGCGTCAGATCCCCAGTGTTCAGATCCAGCATATGGACATCGAAGAATTGCGGATTGCGATTGTTGAGGCCGATCAGCATTTTGTCCTTGATCGTCTCTGATGAACCCAAAATCTGCACCCGGGTATTTTCAAACGGGGTCAAAGTGCGTTCTTCACCGCTGGCGACATCAATCGAGTAAAGCAGGAAATTTTCATCGCCGCCTTTGTCCTGGATGTAGCCAATGCTCTTGCCATCGGGGGCCCAGAAATGCTGGCGGATCGGACGGTCGCTGGACGCGGTGATTGCCCGCGCTGCGCCAAGGTCATCGCGCGGGGCGAGCCAGATGTTGAGCACGCCGTCCTTCGGTGCCAACCAGCTGAGCCATTTGCCATCCGGGCTCAGGCGGCCTTGCGCCTTGGTNGGATTGCCAAACAGCGCTTCGCGCGGAATCAAAGGCGTGGCGTTTTGCGTATCGGTCATCGAAGCTCCATGGGCTTGGCCGTGATTGTGGGGGGCATCATTCGTGGGTGTGTGCATGTCATTACCATTATTGGCGATCAATGGGCCAGTCATGGCGAGCAAGCCAGCNGCTGCCGTAGTGGCGAGCAGACGGGCCGATTTTGCGAAATGGGGCACGGTGTTTCCTCTCTTTTGCTGATCCGTTTTGCACGATTGGTGTGTTAGACACTCACTACACCAGCGGGAGTGCGGAACAAGGGCGCTTTGTCGAGCCATAATGGCGTTTCGCCGGGAAGAACGGATCGTTTGCTTTTCAAGATGGGAAAATGCGATGCAAGCTTGCAAAGCGTGCTTGTTTCTTCGCGCGGATTAGAGCGCCGGATTGGCATAAAAATGCCAGGTGAAGATCGCCATCGCCCCGCGATGCGGAGACCATTGCTCTCCAATTTCGCGAGTCTGTTTCTCTTTGGGGCGTTCCGGTAGGTCAAGCAGCCGTTTGACCCCTTCCTGCACCGCCAGATCACCCGCCGGCCAGATGTCGCGGCGCCCTTCGGCAAACAGCAGGTATATCTCGGCTGACCAGCGCCCAATCCCCTTGATAGCGGTAAGCTGCGCGATCGCTTCCTCGTCATCGGCTGGCAGCGCATCAAAATCGATCGAGCCGGCCTCTACCAATTCGCACAGGCTGCGCGCATAACCCTGTTTCTGGCGCGACAAACCGCAGGCGCGCAAAGTGTCGAAATCACGCGAAAGCAGGCAGGCAGGGGTGAATGCCTCGCCCAATTCGGCCTCCAGCTTGGCCCACATGGATGTCGCCGCCGCTACCGAGACTTGTTGCCCCACAATCGTGCGCAGCAGGGTTTTGTACCCGCGCGGGCGCAATCGCGGCGCGGGATAGCCAATGCGCGCCAATTGTTCGTGCACGCGCATATCCTTGCGGGCCAACGCATCCATTTCATCTTGGATAATTTGAGCGCTCAGCCCCATTGTTCATTCCTCTAGGTTGCCATACGCAATGGAAACTCCTAGCTGAACGAGGTGAATTTCCAAGCGCCCAAGGCACCCGCGCCTCGCGCTCAAACTTGCTAAAGAGGATTTGAAGCCCATGCCCAAGCTGGTCGTCACCAATCGTGAAGGCGAAACGAGCGAAATCGACGTCGAAGATGGCCTGACCGTTATGGAGGCCATCCGTGACAATGGTTTTGACGAATTGCTGGCGCTGTGCGGCGGCTGCTGCAGCTGCGCGACCTGCCACGTCTATATTGACGAAGGAGGCTCAGCCGGCATGCCCGAAATGACCGAGGATGAGGATGACCTGCTGGAATCTTCTGATCACCGCAAGGACACCTCGCGCCTGTCATGCCAGATCCCGCTGACGGGGGAACTGGACGGTCTTAAAGTCACGCTGGCACCCGAAGACTAAGTCACCAGGTGCCGCTGGCGCCGCAAGATAGTGTTGGGCCAAAAGCATCGGCGCGAAATGGGCCGCAAAGCCTTTGTTCGGCGCGCCAAAATCAAACTTGGTTGCCGCTGCGCTGGTGAAGCTCTAATCCCGTCTTCATGAATATAACCCACGCTTTTGGCGATACGCTCGCTTTGATTGGCAACACGCCGCTGGTTCGTCTTGCCGGGCCCAGCACGGCGGCGGGATGCGACATTTGGGGCAAATGTGAATTTGCCAATCCCGGGTCTTCGGTCAAAGATCGTGCCGCGCTTTATATGATCCGCGACGCGGAAGAACGTGGCGAGTTGGAGCCCGGCGGCACGATTATCGAAGGCACGGCCGGCAATACCGGGATCGGGATTGCACTGGTGGCCAATGCGCTTGGGTACAAGACCGTCATTGTCATGCCCGATAATCAGTCCAAGGAGAAAATGGACACTTTGCGGGCGCTGGGTGCGCGGCTTGTGCTGGTCCCGCCGACCAAATATTCCGACCCTTGCCATTTCCAGCATGTCTCGCGCCGCATGGCTGAGGAGACCGAGGGCGCGGTGTGGGCCGGACAATTCGACAACACCGCCAATCGCCGCGCCCATATTGTCGGCACGGCAAGCGAATTGTGGGAGCAAACCGGCGGCAAGATCGACGGCTTTACCTGCGCTGCGGGAACCGGAGGTACGATTGCGGGTGTGGGCATGGGGCTGAAAGAGAAGAACCCCGATATCCGCATCGCTTTGACCGATCCCCACGGCGCTGCGCTGTACAATTATTACGCCAATGGCGAACTCAAAGGCGAAGGCTCTTCAGTGGCGGAGGGGATCGGGCAAGGCCGGATCACCGCCAATCTCGAAGGGGCCCCGATCGATACCCAGTTTCGCATTTCCGACGAAGAGGGGCTGGTCTGGGTGGAGAAATTGCTGCGCGAGGAAGGGCTTTGCCTCGGGCTGTCGAGCGGGATTAACGTCGCCGGTGCGATCGCGCTGGGCCAGCAATTGGTCAATGATGGGCACACCAATCCGCAGGTCGCAACGATTTTGTGCGACACCGGCTTTCGCTATCTCTCGACGCTTTACAATGCGCAGTGGCTGGCCTCGAAAGGTTTGCCCGTATTCGATTGGCTCGGTGAGGTTGCCGAGGCGTGAGCCGGATGCGGTCGTCCGAAAAGGCTTGCCTCCAATAAGCGCCTCTTTTGCCAATGATCGACAGATCACCCCAGCCGGTCTATTCGTACCAGTATGAACGACACCCGCTTTTCCGATCGCCCCAATCTGCGCGGCAGCGACACCGAAATGCTGCGCGAAGGGGCGCCTTTGGGGGGCACCCGCGCCGAGGCGACACAGCGTTTGCAGATCGGCCTGTTCGGGCTTGGCTCGATGGTGCTGCTGGTCGGGCTGGCGAGCATCATTGGCAATCAGGCCAACCTGACACGCGAAAACGCGGTGCCGCAGGCCGCGCCCACCACTGAACCGATCGCGCCCCCGCCACAGCGTGATCCGCTTGCCGATGCGGGGATCGTGCCCGATATCGCAGTCGAGCCAGAGCCCGCTCCGATTGAGGAGCCGGTGATATTGCCCGACCTGCCCGCTGAGGGGTCGGATCCGGCGCCGCCTGAACCGCTTGACGCGCCCTGATCGCTGACAAAATCCCCGCTTTGGCGCTGGGTTGATGGGCGCGCGCGCCGGGTTAAGCAGGGATTTAGTTGATCAAACACATCCACAAGCGCACTCTTGAACGAACCCCGTTTCGGGTTCTGAATGAGGCGCCGATTTTGGGGCCAATTGCGGAGTGGGGCGGGCGCGTTGGCGGGTTCGGGAATATCGCGCAATTGCCGCGCTTTAGGCCGGATTCGTAAGTGGGAATCTTTGGGAATCGCCCCGATTTCAAACCGGGAATATCGCGCAAAACCCCCGTTTTGCGGGCTAATCGCTTGTTATTGCGGATATAGGTGGTCTCAGAAAAATACAGTAAATCATATGTTTATTATATAATTCCCAGAAATTCCTAGAAAAACCCTAGCCTTCCGCCTGCTTCCCCGATATCACCGCATCCTATCAAGCATGCCGATTGATCCCGCGTCGCCCATCCCGGTTGGCGCGCCGCCTGCGCTCGCGCGGGGGCGGTGAGGGGGAAGTCGTGCCGATATGCGCGGTCGTTTCAGGCGCGGTTTCGATGCGCTTGATGTGGTGAGAGCGGCGGGGTGGATCTCCCGCCAAAACGGGGAAGGGGTCTCAACGCATGTCTGCGCTGGGCGAATATTTTGGACAGGCCTATACGGCCATGAGCGACACCGGTCGCTTTGTCCTGCCGCCCGCCTTCCGTAAAGCGGTCAAGGCCAGTTCGGGCGGGGCCAAGAGCTTGTGCCTCGCGGTCCATGACCAACATGATTGCCTGGTCGGGTTTGGCCTGTCGCGGATCGACCAATTGCACGCCCAATTGGAAAAGGAAGAGGCGCGCGCGATCAGCCTGGGTCAGGCCGATTTCAACCCCGATGACCGGGCCCAGCAATTGTTCGGTTTCGAACAGATCCCGTTTGATGACAGCGGCCGGTTCGTCATGCCCGATTATCTGAAGGAATTGGGCCGGGTCGAAGATGGCCTCTATTTCCAGGGGGCAGGCAAGTTCTTCCTCGTGTGGAGCCCGGCGCAATTGGCGCAAATGGGCCCCACTTTCCGCGCGGCACAAGCCAGCTGTCGCTCGCAAATGGCGCAGGCCGCCGAAAAGGCGAGCAAAAAGGCCGTTAAAACATCGGGCAAAACAGGAGGCGGCGCATGACCCCTCCTCAAGTCCCAGCGGGCGCATCGGGCGCATCGGGTCAGGCGCATATTCCGGTCCTGCTTGACGAAGTGGTCGCCGCCATCGCGCCTGTGGGCGGGATGCAGGTGATCGATGCCACTTTTGGCGCAGGCGGCTATTCGCGCGCGCTGCTTGATGCCGGTGCGCGCGTCTACGGGTTCGACCGCGACCCCGATGCGATCGCCAATGGCGCGGGCATGGTCGATCAATTTGCTGGCCAGCTCTCGCTCCACCCCGCGCGGTTCTCGGCCATGCGCGAGGAAATGACCCGGATCGGCGTGCCAAGCGTGGATGCGGTGGTGATGGATATTGGCGTGTCCTCGATGCAATTGGATCAGGGCGAGCGCGGCTTTGCCTTCAGCCATGACGGACCGCTCGACATGCGGATGAGCCAGGACGGCGAAAGCGCGGCCGATTTCCTTAACACCGCCGACGAAGCCGCGATTGCCGATGTGCTCTACCATTATGGCGAGGAACGCCAATCGCGCCGCGTCGCGCGGGCGATTGTGGCCGCGCGCCCCTTGCACAGCACCGGCGATCTGGCGCGCGTGGTGCGCAAGGCGCTGGGTTACCGGGCGCATGACAAGAAAGATCCCGCCACCCGCTCGTTCCAGGCGGTGCGGATCCATATCAATGACGAATTGGGCGAATTGCATGCCGGCCTTGCCGCGGCGCAATACCTGCTCAAGGAAGGCGGCGTGCTCGCCGTGGTCAGCTTCCACAGTCTGGAAGACCGGATTGTGAAACGGTTTTTGAAACAGGCATCGGGCGCCGGGCGCGCGGTGTCGCGCCATTTGCCCGGCGAAGTGGCCGGCCCTGCGCCCACTTTTGCCAAAGTCTCCAAAGCGATCCGCCCCTCGCCTGCTGAAATCGAGCGCAATCCGCGCGCGCGCTCCTCGATCTTGCGCCACGCATTGCGCACCGGCGCGCCGGCTGTCCCTCTCTCTTCCGGCCCCTCCCCCTCCAGCCAAAGGACCGCATCATGATCGACACCGGATCACGCCTTCGTCAGATCGGTTGGATCGCAGCGCTTGCAGGAGCCCTCGCGCTGTTCGCGCTGCTCAGCTTTCAGGTCCAGACCGTGCGCAGCGAAGTGCGTTTGGCCGAACGCACCATCATTGCGTTGGAACGCGAGACAGTGATGTTGGAGACCGAGTTTCAAACCCGCGCCAGCCAGCGGCAATTGGCCGAATGGAATGTGGTCGAATTTGGCTATCGTGCGCCGCGCGCGGATCAGTTTTTCGATCATGAACGGCAATTGGCGAGCCTGGGCGTGCCCGCCGGACCCAATGCCCCGCAACCGATCCGGGTGGCGCGCGCCGATGTCGCGCAAAGCGATCGCGCGATGGTTTCCCCCGTCACCGGCGCACCGGTCACGCTCGCCTCGCTCAATGCGCAAGAGGATGCCGGCGCGGTCTTCACGGATGCTTTTGGTGATTTCCTGATCGAGGCCTCGCCGATTCGCGCGGCCAATGCCGCGACAACTGGCCTCGCGGCCAATGCCGCGACAACTGGCCTCGCGGCCAATGCCGCGACATCTGGTGGCACGGTCGAAACGATGCTTCTGGCCGGTGAGGGGGGCGAATGAACGCTTTTGCGCTGGGCTCTGGCTCGGCACCCTCGCTTCCTCTGGATGATCCGGCCGCGTTCAAGCGCAAGGCCAGCCCGGCCTTGCCATTGGGGCGGGTCCATGCGGTCCACCGGCGTTACAGCCTGTTGACCTCGGCGCGGCTGCGCCTGTTTTTATTGGTGGGGTGTTTTGCGCTGGCGGCGCTGGTGGGATTGCTGCGGATCGGACATCTGGGGCTGGTTGGCTCTGCGCCGAGCCAGACCAGCCTTGCTGATGCGCTTTTGCCCCCGCGCGGCGAAATCACCGACCGCAATGGCACCGCGCTGGCGCGCACTTTTCCGGCCTATGCGCTGTGGTTTAATCCGCGCGCCATGGGCGATGACGGGGCGCCTTTGGTGGGGGATCCGGTCGACGTGGCAGCCAGGCTAGCGGATATTTTTCCCGATCTTGATGTCGAGCGCACTGTGCGTTTGTTGAGTTCGGATCGCGGCGGATATGTGCTGCGCCGGGTCCTGCCCGAAGATGCCAACCGGGTGTTTGAATTGGGCGAAGTGGCGTTGGAATTGCCGCGCGAGGATGATCGCCATTACCCGCAAGGATCGCTGGGCGCGCATGTGCTGGGCTATGTGAAGGAAAATGGCGAGCGCACGCTGGAGGGGCGGCTGGGCATGGAACAGGTGCTCGATGCGCATCTGGCCGATCGCGACCGCCGTGGGCAGCCGGTGGCCTTGTCGCTCGATCTAAGAGTGCAGGGCGCGCTGGAACAGGAATTGAGCAAGGGGATGTTGGCCACCGATGCGATCGGGGCGACCGGGATTGTGCTCGATGTGGACACCGGCGAAGTGCTCGCCATGGCGTCCTTGCCGGCATTTGATCCCAACCATTCCGACGTGCACCAATCCCCCCACATCTTCAACCGCGCGACCAATGGCGTGTATGAATTGGGGTCGACCTTCAAACCCTTGACGATTGCCGCGGCGATTGATGCGGGCGTGGTGCGCAATTTGGGCAAGGAATGGGATGCGACCCCGGTGGAAATGTCGGGGCGGCTGTTTCGCGATTTAAAGCCCAAGGGCGATACGCTCAACGTGGCGGAGGCGTTGGCCTATTCGTCCAATACAGTGACGATGCGGATTGCCGATCAAATGGGCGAGGCGCGCATGCGCCAAGTGGTGACCGATCTGGGCATGCGCGATCCCCCGGTGATCGAGCTGAATGCGCGCGGCCGACCCTTATGGGCGCAGGAACGCCCCAATGGGACATGGTCGCGGCTGACCAATATGACGGTCAGCTATGGCCACGGCCTGTCGGTGACACCGCTGCATCTTGCGACCGCTTATGCCGCGATGGTCAATGGCGGGATCTGGCGTCCGGCGACTTTGCGAAAAGTGGCGCCGGGCGAGGCGGCGCGCGGGCGGCGTGTGTTCAAGGCCTCGACCTCGTCGCGGATGCGGCAATTGTTGCGGATGATTTCGATTTACGGCACCGGGCGCAGCGCCAATGCCGAAGGGTACCGGGTGGGCGGCAAAACCGGATCGGCGGAAAAATCGGGAGTGGGCGGCTATCGCAAGACCGCTTTGATTTCCTCGTTTGCGGCCGCTTTTCCGATGGATCGCCCGCGTTATGTGGTGGTGGCGGTGCTTGACGAGCCGCGCGGCACAGTGGCCAGCCGGGGGCAACGCACCGCGGCCTATACTGCGGCGCCGATTGTCAATGAATTGGTCCCGCGGATCGGCCCGATGTTGGGCGTGCGGCCCGATACGACCCGCGATGTCGACATTTCCGATTTGCGCTCTTTGATCGAGGGCCGCCAGTTGATCGAGGGCCGTCAGTGAAGCTGTCCGCGCTTTTGACCCAAGCCGGATGGGCGCAAGATGGCGACGCCGGATTGGCGCAAGATGAGGGCGTGTCGGTGCATGGTGCAAGCGATGCGCAGGTCACCGGTTTTGCCATCGACCACCGCAAAGTCGCCCCCGGCACTGTGTTCGGCGCGTTTCGCGGGGCCCGGTTCAACGCCGAGGATGTGATCCCCGCCGCGATTGATGCCGGCGCTCTGGCGGTGGTGTCCTTGCCCGGCGTTGCGGTGGACGGCGCGGTCCATATCACCAGTAAGCAGCCGCGCCGCACCTTTGCCCGGATCGCTGCGCGTTTCTTCACCCCGTCGCCTGATGTGATTGTCGCGGTGACCGGGACCAATGGCAAAACCTCCACCGCGGAAATGACCCGCCAGATCTGGCGCATGTGCGGCGAACGCGCGGCCAGTATCGGGACTTTGGGCGTGACCACCCCTGATGGCAGCATCTCCACCGGGCTCACCACGCCTGACATTGTCACCTTTCTGTCGAATATGAGCGGGCTGGCGCGTGAAGGGGTGACCCATGTCGCGTATGAAGCCTCGAGCCACGGGCTCGACCAATTCCGCAATGAAGGGCTGCGTGTGGGGGCGGGCGCCTTCACCAATTTC
>JABSPI010000408.1 GCA_013214365.1 Erythrobacter sp. | reverse complement strand
ATTCGACTACCGATCAAGGATGCCGATTGCGGGCTTCAATTTAATTGGCCGTCGACCGATCTCGCTCCAAGACCCGCAAGAAAAAGGTAGAGGCCTGAAAAGGGATGTGTGTTCAGTCTGGCATTTACTTGCATGCGTCACAGCAATTCATTTTTGTTTTGTTGAAATTCAATCCTGGTTTCGAATCATTATCGAGCCGAAGTACCGTATGCTATAACAGTTAAAACACAGTATGTTGGCGTGTTATCATTTTCATGTCGATCGATTTTAGATTGATTGCATACCATATTTGAATCATGCCTTTCGAAATTCATGGGTGATATGCCTTTGTGCAAAATTGTGCATGGTTTGGATGATTTATTTTTGCAAAAATCCACAACGCTTTCGTTTTTTATTTCGGCACGTTGACCATTTTGATTCAATCTGTTTAGCAGTTGTGGAGGCTATTTATAGTTGGGTTTGGATTTCGTTTGCAGCCACATCCATTCTGGTCTTTCATTCTGTTTGGCAGGCTGTTTATCGTTGGGTTTGGATTTAAAACCACGTCAATCCATTCCTTTAGCCAATAAACCACATTATCGCAAATCCCATTGTCATGAGCATGATTCCCCGCATGACATGTTATTTTGGTTGAATTATCATTTTACGAAAATTATCGACCGTTGAATTATCATTTTACGAAAATTATCGACCTGACTCGCAATTGATCGAAAATCCATACACTCATCGTAAATCCATTGTCATGAGCATGGTTTTCCGCATGGCATGTTGTCTTGGTTGAATTATGATTTTACGGAAATTTCAACCCGTTGACCATTTTGATTCAATCTGTTTAGCAGTTGTGGAGGCTATTTATAGTTGGGTTTGGATTTCGTTTGCAGCCACATCCATTCTGGTCTTTCATTCTGTTTAGCAGGCTGTTCATAGCTGGGTTTGGATTTGAAACCACGTCAATTCTGATCTTCTATTCTGTTTAGCATGTTCATGGTTCCATCCCCAGTCAAATAATACATGGTCATAGCATGTGTGGTCCTATGTGGATGTGGCCTGAATTGTAAGTGGGTTTTTGATTTCTGAATTACGAGATAAATGTACTAATTTTCGATCGAATGCGAGCCATTCCGGAAATGTTCATCGAGGGTTTCAATCGAGGATAATTCGACTACCGATCAAGGATGCCGATTGCGGGCTTCAATTTAATTGGCCGTCGACCGATCTCGCTCCAAGACCCGCAAGAAAAAGGTAGAGGCCTGAAAAGGGATGTGTGTTCAGTCTGGCATTTACTTGCATGCGTCACAGCAATTCATTTTTGTTTTGTTGAAATTCAATCCTGGTTTCGAATCATTATCGAGCCGAAGTACCGTATGCTATAACAGTTAAAACACAGTATGTTGGCGTGTTATCATTTTCATGTCGATCGATTTTAGATTGATTGCATACCATATTTGAATCATGCCTTTCGAAATTCATGGGTGATATGCCTTTGTGCAAAATTGTGCATGGTTTGGATGATTTATTTTTGCAAAAATCCACAACGCTTTCGTTTTTTATTTCGGCACGTTGACCATTTTGATTCAATCTGTTTAGCAGTTGTGGAGGCTATTTATAGTTGGGTTTGGATTTCGTTTGCAGCCACATCCATTCTGGTCTTTCATTCTGTTTGGCAGGCTGTTTATCGTTGGGTTTGGATTTAAAACCACGTCAATCCATTCCTTTAGCCAATAAACCACATTATCGCAAATCCCATTGTCATGAGCATGATTCCCCGCATGACATGTTATTTTGGTTGAATTATCATTTTACGAAAATTATCGACCTGACTCGCAATTGATCGAAAATCCATACACTCATCGTAAATCCATTGTCATGAGCATGGTTTTCCGCATGGCATGTTGTCTTGGTTGAATTATGATTTTACGGAAATTTCAACCCGTTGACCATTTTGATTCAATCTGTTTAGCAGTTGTGGAGGCTATTTATAGTTGGGTTTGGATTTCGTTTGCAGCCACATCCATTCTGGTCTTTCATTCTGTTTAGCAGGCTGTTCATAGCTGGGTTTGGATTTGAAACCACGTCAATTCTG
>JABSPI010000407.1 GCA_013214365.1 Erythrobacter sp. | reverse complement strand
GACGATTTCACCTACACCATCACCCGTCACACCATGTTGCACGACCAAATGCGCTCGTTCTATTCCGGCTTCCGCCGCGATGCGCACCCGATGGCGATCATGTGCGGCGTGGTTGGCGCGTTGTCGGCCTTCTATCACGACAGCACCGACATCTCTGACCCTGAGCATCGCAAGATCAGCTCGCATCGTCTGATCGCAAAAATGCCGACCATCGCGGCCAATGCATACAAATATTCCATCGGTCAGCCGATGATGCAGCCGGACAATTCGCTCAGCTATACCGGCAATTTCCTGCGCATGACCTTTGGCGTGCCCGCAGAAGAATACGAAGTCATTCCGGCGGTTGAAAAGGCGATGGACCGGATTTTTATCCTCCATGCCGATCACGAACAAAACGCATCGACATCGACCGTGCGCCTCGCCGGTTCGTCTGGCGCAAATCCGTTTGCGTGTATTTCGGCGGGTATTGCCTGTCTTTGGGGCCCGGCGCATGGCGGCGCAAACGAGGCCGCGCTCAACATGCTGCGCGAAATCGGCACGCCTGACAAAATTCCGCACTACATCGAGCGGGCCAAGGACAAGAACGATCCGTTCCGCCTGATGGGCTTTGGTCACCGGGTCTACAAAAACTACGATCCGCGCGCGACCGTGATGCAGAAAACCGTGCGCGAAGTGTTCGAAGCGCTCAACGTCACTGACCCCGTGTTCGAAACCGCAATGCGGCTTGAAGAGATCGCTTTGAACGATCCATATTTCATCGAGAAGAAGCTGTTCCCGAATGTCGATTTCTATTCGGGCATTATCTTGTCGGCGATCGGTTTCCCAACCACTATGTTCACCGCGCTGTTTGCTCTGGCTCGCACCGTGGGTTGGGTGGCACAGTGGAACGAAATGATCTCCGATCCAGCTCAGGTTATTGGCCGCCCGCGCCAGCTTTATACCGGGCCAACCGCGCGCGATTACGTGCCGCTTGCGGATCGCTAAAACGGGTGGATTGAATTGCAAAAGGGCGGCTCTGTGAAGAGCCGCTCTTTTGCAATTCAATCCACCCGTTTTAGCGATCCGCAAGCGGCACGTAATCGCGCGCGGTTGGCCCGGTATAAAGTTGGCGCGGGCGGCCAATAACCTGAGCTGGATCGGAGATCATTTCGTTCCACTGTGCCACCCAACCCACGGTGCGAGCCAGAGCAAACAGCGCGGTGAACATGGTGGTTGGGAAACCGATCGCCGACAAGATAATGCCCGAATAGAAATCGACATTCGGGAACAGCTTCTTCTCGATGAAATATGGATCGTTCAAAGCGATCTCTTCAAGCCGCATCGCGGTTTCGAACACAGGGTCAGTGACGTTGAGCGCTTCGAACACTTCGCGCACGGTTTTCTGCATCACGGTCGCGCGCGGATCGTAGTTTTTGTAGACCCGGTGACCAAAGCCCATCAGGCGGAACGGATCGTTCTTGTCCTTGGCCCGCTCGATGTAGTGCGGAATTTTGTCAGGCGTGCCGATTTCGCGCAGCATGTTGAGCGCGGCCTCGTTTGCGCCGCCATGCGCCGGGCCCCAAAGACAGGCAATACCCGCCGAAATACACGCAAACGGATTTGCGCCAGACGAACCGGCGAGGCGCACGGTCGATGTTGATGCGTTTTGTTCGTGATCGGCATGGAGGATAAAAATCCGGTCCATCGCCTTTTCAACCGCCGGAATGACTTCGTATTCTTCTGCGGGCACGCCAAAGGTCATGCGCAGGAAATTGCCGGTATAGCTGAGCGAATTGTCCGGCTGCATCATCGGCTGACCGATGGAATATTTGTATGCATTGGCCGCGATGGTCGGCATTTTTGCGATCAGACGATGCGAGCTGATCTTGCGATGCTCCGGGTCAGAGATGTCGGTGCTGTCGTGATAGAAGGCCGACAACGCGCCAACCACGCCGCACATGATCGCCATCGGGTGCGCATCGCGGCGGAAGCCGGAATAGAACGAGCGCATTTGGTCGTGCAACATGGTGTGACGGGTGATGGTGTAGGTGAAATCGTCGAGCTCTTCACCGCTGGGCAATTCGCCATTCAGCAGGAGGTAGGCAGTTTCCATGAAGCTGGAATGTTCAGCCAATTGCCCGATCGGATAACCGCGGTGCAGCAGGATGCCCTCTTGACCATC
>JABSPI010000406.1 GCA_013214365.1 Erythrobacter sp. | reverse complement strand
GGCGACAATCTCTGCCCGGTGTTCGCGCATGGAAAGGTAGATCAACACGCCGGTGCGCCCGCGCGTGCGGCTTTCCGCGCCAACTTTGAAATGTTTGATCGCCTGCGCATGGCACCGTGAAAACGCCACCGGCCCCGGGATAAGCGCAAATTTGAGCGGTTCGAACAATTGCGCCGCCCAGCTGGCGATGAAGGTTATGAGGCCCAGAGCGATGGTCATACTGGCCAATTGCCCCGTGCTCCATTGGTGGCCCCATCCACCGATCAATCCATCCCAAAGATCGAGAAAGGGTTGGGGGAGGGCGGCAAACAGGCTCATCGCGGTGAAGGCCATTGCCGCCGCCCATAACAAAGCGACATCGTTGTAATCATCGGACCGATCCGCCAGCACGGTGACAATTTCGCCCGAAGTGTGCAATTCTGCCTCGCCAACGGCGTCGGATACAATCTTGTGTTGTTCTTCGTTGAGATAGGCCATCTCACCATCCTCCTGAGGCGCC
The DNA here is from genome assembly GCA_013214365.1 of Erythrobacter sp. GTDB lineage: Bacteria > Pseudomonadota > Alphaproteobacteria > Sphingomonadales > Sphingomonadaceae > Erythrobacter. The sequence continues at coordinate 1,673 of JABSPI010000406.1, read as the reverse complement.
GCCGCCTCCGAATGAACCCCCGCCGCCGCTAAAGCCGCCGCCGAAGCCGCCACCAAAGCCGCCGCCACCGCCCCAGTCGGAGCCGCCATCGCCGCCGGACATGGCGCCGCGCGCGATTGCGCTGCCGATTTCCCACAGCACAATCGTCCCGACATCGTCGGCGATATCGTCACCATAATCGCCGCGTTTGCCCCATGGGCCCGCGCCCTTGGAACGATAGCGCCGCCGCCGGCGCGAACCGCGTATGATGGGCAGGATGAAGAAGAAAAAGATGAAGCCCAACCAGATCAGCGCGCCGACCGGAAATCCGCCATCGCTGGATTGCTGTGCCTGCGCGGTTTGCGCGGCCTGCGCGATTTGTGCGGCCTGATCGGGGGGCAATTGCAATTGCGCGATGATGGCATCGGTGCCCGCTACGATCCCGCCGGGCATATCGCCTTCGCGAAAGCGCGGCGTGATCTGGTTCTGGATGATCAGCGACGAGACAGCATCGGTGAGATAGCCTTCGAGGCCATAGCCGACCTCGATCCGCACGCGGCGTTCATTGGGCGCGACCAGCAAGAGCGCGCCGTCATTGCGCTCCGCATCGCCAATCCCCCATTCGCGCCCCAACTGATAGCCATAATCCGAAATGTCATAGCCATCGAGTGTGGGCACGGTTGCCACCACCAATTGGCGTTGCGTGGTGGTTTCCAGATTTTCCAGCTTGGCGGTCAGCTCGGCCTCGACCGGGGCGGGGATAATGTCCGCCTGATCGACAACGCGCCCGGTCAGCGCGGGGAATTCCGGCTGGGCATAGCCATTGGGAGCAAACAACATCAACGCCGCGGCGCATATGGCAATGACTAGCTTCTTCATGAGGTAGAACTGTCTTGAGTTGTCAATTGAGGGGCATCATGCGCAGGTACTTCATTCACGATGGCATCAATAGCGGCTAGTATGCCTTCCTCCCACTTTTCGTTTCTAAATGGCAGAACAACGGCTTGGTTTGTAATCGTTTTGATCCTTTCTACGAATGAAGGTGGGACCGTGCCTCGCTCAAACCAATAAGCATCAGGACGTTGGCTGTAATTGACATCGCCAAGCGCGATATTCAAATGAACGGTGAATGAGCGGTCTTGTGTCGCCAACAATAAAACGACCTGATGTAGCGCTGTAGGAGAGGGTGTCCTCCACCTTGCAAGTACGGCCTCACAAAAGTCTTTTTCAGATGCACCATTTAGAGTGCCCATTGTCAAAACTAAGATATCAACCCCAGTAGTCGCCTCTATGGCCGCGAGATTATCATTCAATTTGATTAGGGCGAGGGGCGAGAGAGAATTCGCCTGATCGGCGACGCGACCCGTGGGCGCAGGGAATTCCGGCTGCGCCAGCGCCGGCGCCGCGATCAACGCACAAAGCGCCGTAAGAAGGAGGATAAGACGCTTCATGCGGCTTCTTTCAATTCGTAAGGGGTGACTTCGCGGATCAGCGCGTCGACCGCGGCGGTGATGCCGATTTCATATTCACCGCTGCGAAAATGGGGCAGGATTTCGTTTTGAATGATAAAGGACGCCTCTTCATCGCGCACACTCGCCTCAAGGCCATAGCCCACCTCGATCCGTACGCGGCGTTCCGTCGGCGCGACCAGCAGCAACAGGCCATCATCGCGTTCAGCACTGCCAAGCCCCCAG
>JABSPI010000405.1 GCA_013214365.1 Erythrobacter sp. | reverse complement strand
CGGCGGAACTCAGTGAGCGCCATACCGGTTTGCGCAGCGATATCGGTGATTTCGGTGCGGATACGGTCGATTGCGGCTTCTTCCTTCTCGGCGAAAGCGGCCCACTTCTTGTCCTTCTTGGCATTGGCGATGATCCAGCTGTCATCAAGCTCATTGCCAACATAGCTTTTCAAAAAGTCGATCCGTTTGATCTTGTGCCGTTCCGCCAGACGCAGCATTTGCCCGCCAAGCGCGGTCAAACGGCGGTTAAAGGCATACAGATTGTCGACCAGAAACTCGATCTTGGTCGCGTGGAATTGCACGCTCTCAACCTCGGCGGTCAGCTCTTCGGAGAGCTTTTCATATTTCTTCTCTTTGGCCTTGGGGAATTCGTCCCCGCGAGCCAGGGTTTCGACCCGCTCAGCCTGAAGCTTTTCGAAAGTTTTGAACAGTTTGGTGATGCGCGCGAAGCGTTCAATCGCGTCCGGCTTGAGCGCGGCTTCCATTTGAGCAAGCGAGAGGGTGTTGTCCTCCTCTTCCTCTTCCTCTTTCTTGGCGCCGCCTTCTTCGCCGTCCTCGCCGTCTTCGCCATCTTCGGCGTCGCCGTCGGTTTCGTCATCGACAATGGTTGGGCCGGCGGTCTCTTCCGAGATTTCGCCGTCATCGTCTTCGTTTTCTTCCTCCATCTTGTCAGGCGGAGGCTCTTTGGACAGCATCGCGTCAAGATCGAGGATCTCGCGCAATTGCATATCTTCGGAATTGAGCGCTTCGGACCATTGGATGATCGCATGGAAGGTGATCGGGCTTTCGCACAGCCCGATAATCATCGTGTCACGGCCCGATTCGATGCGTTTGGCAATCGCGATCTCGCCCTCACGGCTGAGCAATTCCACTGCGCCCATTTCGCGCAAATACATCCGCACCGGATCATCCGTGCGTTCGCCAGTTCCGGTTTTCTTGGCAGCGGGTTTTGCGGCGATTGCAGACTTCTTCTTGTCGTCGTCGACCTGCATCTCTTCGACTTCGGCTTCGGCCTCGGCTTCGGCTTCTGCCTCTTCGTCGTTTTCGACGATTTGCACGCCCATTTCGGACAGAGCGGTCTGGATGTCTTCGATCTGATCCGGGCTCATCTCACCCGACGGCAAGGCGGCGTTGAGTTCATCATAGGTGATGTACCCTTTCTTCTTCGCCTTGGTCATAAGCTTCTTCACAGAAGCTTCGTTGAGGTCGATCAGCGGGGCGTCGTCTTTATCAGCAGCTTTAGCATTTGAAGCCATAGCGATAGGTCAATCCATCTGTTCGCCGACCCGGCCGCGACTATGTGACGCGATATGGGGCCAGTGATGTTAATCCCGTGCCGCCCGGATGGGACGGCTCAATCCTGCGTTGCCGAAGATCCGGCTTTTCTGCGTCCAAAAACTTTCAGACGCTCTTCAACTGTCGTGAGCTGTTCTCGCAGGCGCAACTGTTCGGCAAAAGAGCCTTCAGGGTCGTCATCAAACCGTGCGATCGTTGCCGCCATAGCGGCCTCAAGCGCAGGTTTTTTCGCCAGCAGCGAAACAGCTTCGGCCAATTCCTCGCGCGCTTCACCGGTGGGTGTGCCTTTTCGAAGAAAGGCGTAACGTTGGTCTTCCGGTGGGGCAGGTAAGCCTTGGACACTAGATATGGCGTTTGCGCCGCCCGAATCAAGCGTTTCTGACAGTTCAATCAACGATTCGATCAATAGCGCGGCATTTTGGTCCATCTGGGCCAGCTTTGTGAGCGCATCTTTGTGCCGCACAATTTCTTCTGGATGGTTGACGAAACCGGCAAAAACGGCGGTTTGAAAATCGGCCCGCTGCCCGCCGCTCATCGCGCGTTGAAGGACCGATCGGGCCTCTTGGCTGAGGGTTTTGGGCGCCGCCTTGCCCCCTTTCCATGGTCCCGACGGCGCGCGCGCACCGCGTTCGCGCGGGGGGAAGGCAAAGGCAGAAAAGCGGTCGAGCAATTCGCGCCGATAGAGCGCCTGAATATCGCGGTCCTCGATCCGGTCGACATGGTCCATCAACCGCGCTTTCAGCCCGGCTTTGGCCTCGGGGCTGGAGAGGGGCTGGGCGTCGCGCTCGGCCTCCCACAAAGTGTCGAGCAGGCTTTTGGCATTGCCCAACAATTCGTCCATCGCGCCCGCGCCCTCGTTTTTGATGAGGTCGTCGGGATCAATCCCGCTGGGCAGGCG
>JABSPI010000404.1 GCA_013214365.1 Erythrobacter sp. | reverse complement strand
CAGCGCAGCCAGCCAAAAGGGCAAAACGAAGAGGGGGAATGGAGGTCATCGGGGGCCCATTTGAGCGCAATTAGCCTTGGAACAAGCGGTTGGAATGTATCACTTTGTATCAGCCCATACGCATTAATAGCGGTTTCGGTCCCGGCTTTATGATTATGTTTGGCGGGCCGAAGGCAAGGCTGTCTTAGAAATCTAAGATCTGCGCTTTGGACGGTGAGCCTTTTCTTTTCGCGCGTGGATCGCTAAAGCGCGCACGCATGTCGACGCAGGTCATGCGCGACGGCACCACAAACAGGGTGTGCAGCCAATGCCTGGCGCATGCCGCAACCGATAAGGGATTACATGGCTAAAGAAGAACTTCTCGAAATGCGCGGGCGCGTCGTCGAGCTGCTGCCCAATGCGATGTTCCGGGTAGAGCTTGAAAACGGCCATGAAGTGTTGGGCCACACCGCCGGCAAAATGCGCAAGAACCGCATTCGCGTGCTGGTGGGTGACGAAGTGTTGTGCGAACTCACCCCCTATGACCTGACCAAAGCGCGCATCACCTATCGCTTTATGCCGGGCCGCGGTGGCCCCGGCCCGCAATAAGGGTCTGAGGCCCATCTGATGGGCGCTCTTCATTTAACGCTGGCCTCCGCCTCGCCGCGCCGACGCGATCTGCTCGCGCGGCTTGGTGTGACGCCTGATGCGGTGATGCCCGCCGATATTGACGAAACACCGCTCAAAGGCGAACGCCCGCGCGATTATGCATTGCGCATGGGGCGTGAAAAGGCCTTGGCGATTGAAACCGATGGCTGTGTGCTGGCCGGTGACACTGTGGTTGCCGTGGGGCGGCGCATTCTGCCCAAGACCGAAGAAGAGCACGAGGCGCGCGCCTGCCTTAAATTGATGTCGGGCCGGCGCCATGTTGTGCTCTCCAGCGTGGTGCTGCGCGGCGCGGATGGAAAATTGCACGAACGGCTCAACGAAAACGTGGTGCGCTTTAAAAACCTATCTGCGCAAGAGATCGACGCCTACATTGCCTCGGGCGAATGGCGCGGCAAAGCGGGCGGCTATGCCATACAGGGGCAGGCCGAGGCGTTGATCCAATGGATGCGCGGCAGCCATTCGGGCGTGATGGGCCTGCCGCTCTATGAAACACGCGCTTTGCTCAAGACAGCCGGTTTCGAGATCGGCTGATATGGGTTCGCACTGGCTCATCGAAGACGGAATTGGCGAAACCCGCGCCATATGTATCGAGGGCGGCGAGGTGGTGCGCGCCCGGCTCAGCTGGCCCGGGCAATTGCGGGCTGGCACCACGTCAATGGCGCAGCTCGTGTCCAAAACATCGGGAGCACGGCGCGGCACCGCAGTGACCAGCGCCGGTCAGGACGTGCTGGTCGATCATTTGCCCGGCAGTTTGACCCAAGGCGCATCCTTCGCGCTGCGCGTGACGCGCGCCCCGATCGCGGAACGCGGCCGGTTAAAACGGGCACAGGGGCGTTACCTCTCCGATGCAATTGCGGATGATGCGCCCTGCGCCCAGCCCCCATTTGAGGGGGAGCAGGTCGGTGCATTTGAAACCGGCCTATGGGAAGAGATCTGGCATGCCGCTTCTGGCGGCAGCATCGCTTTTGCCGGTGGTGAAATTTTGTGCAGCACTACTCCGGCAATGACCGTGATCGATATTGACGGCGATCTGCCACCGCGCGAACTCGCGCTTGCCGCGATCCCTGCGATTGCAAAGGCGCTCAACTGGTTCGAGCTGGGCGGAAATATCGGGATCGATTTCCCCACAATCGAGGCCAAGGCGGACCGGCGCGCAGTCGACGAGGCATTGGCCGCGGCGCTCGCCAATTGGCCGCATGAACGCACAGCGATGAACGGCTTCGGCTTTGTCCAGATCGTGGCGCGGCTCGAGGGGCCCTCGCTGTTGCATCGCTTCAACGCCTCGCGGGTCGGGATGTGCGCGCGCTATGCCCTCAGAGTGGCCGAGCGGGCGGTGGGCGATGGCGCGGTCTTGCTGGTGCGCGTTCACCCCGCGCTCAAAGCCAAGCTCAAACCGGTGTGGCTCGAAGAGCTTGCCCGCCGGTCCGGGCGCGAAGTGCGGATAGAAACCGATCCCTCCCTTGCGCTCGAAGCGCCGCAAGCGCAGATTGTGCAGCGATGAGTGGAACGATGAAACCTTGCCCGATATGCCGGCGACCGCGCGTCGCGGAATTTTC
>JABSPI010000403.1 GCA_013214365.1 Erythrobacter sp. | reverse complement strand
CGCGAATTTTGTCTGGATTTGTAGCTCCCCCCCGATGGATACCCGTTTTCCTAAAGCAGACCGAACCCAAAGCGCGCTGTCCACATTGGGCGGATGGTGCTGGGACCGGGCGTGGTTGGTGTTGGCCGGCTGGGCGGTGATCACCTGCGCATCTGCGCTCATAATCAGCGCCTATTCCAGCGCTTTGGTCAGCGGCGCGGGCAGCATTGCCGGGAGCCAATCCGCCCGGATCGATGCGCAATTGACCGATATTTTCGAAGTCCGCGACAGCCAGGCGCTGATCCTCACCTACAACGATCCCGCGCTCACCACAGATGACGCCGCGCGCACGCAATTCGTCGAAGAATTGGAAGACCAGCTGCGCGAAATAGAAGTGGTCGACCGCGTGATCCGCGCCAGCGACCTGATCGAGCAGCCGCGCGAGGATAAAGGCGGCGCGCTGATTATCACGCTCGACACCAAGGATGCGCTGGGCGCAGAACAGCAAGTGCCGATCATCCGCGCAGCGATCGGCGCAATGCTCAAAGATCGCAGCGCGATGGAATGGGCGGTCAGCGGGCGCGGCGCGATCAGTTACGATCTGGCAATTTTCAGCGCCCAGGACAGCGGCAGTTCCGAATTGCGCGCTTTGCCGCTGGCTTTGCTGGTCCTGCTCTATGCTTTCGGGGCGCTGGTGTCGGCCGCCCTGCCGGTTGTGCTGGCGCTGGCGGCGCGCATGGCGGCCTTTGCTTTGATCGTGATCTGCGCCGGATTTTTCGAAATATCGACCGTTTCGCAGGCGATTTTGACCATGTTGGCGATCGCATTGGGGATCGATTATTCGCTGTTCGTCTATCACCGATACCGCCAATTGCTCCCCTCCCTTCCCGACCGGCGCGGCGCATTGGTTGCCGCGATGGGGCAATCGGGCGCGGTGGTGCTCTATAGCGGGGTGGCCGTGGCGATCGGGATGGCGTCGCTGGTGATGACCCCGATGATGGAAATGCGCTCGATCGGGTTCGGGGGATTGGCCGCGGTGATTGTGAGCGTGATGGTCGCGCTCACAATGTTGCCCGGTTTGCTGTCATTGATCGGTGCAAAGGCGCTCGATTGGCCCAATTGGACCCGCAAAGCGCAGCCCTATGTCGCCACATCGCCCGGCTGGGCGCGCTGGGGCGAGAAGGTGATCCGCTATCCCTGGATCGCGATCACCGCCAGCCTCGCGGTCATCGCCGCGCTGGCGATCCCGGCGATACACACCCAATCGGGCTTTCCCGATGATGAGTTTTTCCCCGCTGAGCTCGAAGCGGTGCGCGGGGTGCAAATGCTGGGCGAGATGGGGATGAAAGGGCTCAGCGCGCCGGTTTTCGTGATTGTTTCAAGCGCAGATGGCGGCCCGGTGATCACGGCGGAAAATGTCGCCGGATTGCGAAATTTGCGCGCAGAGATCGAGGCCGATCCGCGCATTGCCCAAGTGTCGGGGCCGCGGCTGTCGATCCGGCCTGCGCTGATGCCGTTTCCGATGTCGGCAATGGAAAAATTGCAGAGCGAGGAGGGCGACAAAATCCTGTTCCGCGCCATCCCGAGCAATGACACCAGCCTGTTTGAGCTGCGCCAATTGATCAGCGAGATTCCGGCTTGGAACACGCTTTCCGGGGTCACGGTCGAAACCGGCGGACAGGCGCAATTCCTCAATGATTTTGATGACGGCGTGACCGCCAGTTACGGCCCGGTTGTGATCACCGTTTTGCTCGCCACGGGTTTGGCGCTGCTGGTGATGCTGGGCGCGCCGCTGGCCTCTTTCAAGGCGCTGGTGCTCAACCTGTTATCAGTGGCGGCGGGCTATGGGATGGTCGTGTTCGTATTTCAGCTGGGATATGGGGCGCAATTTTTCGGAGTGGCGGGCGCCACCGAATTGATCCCCAGCTCGGTTCCGGTGGTGATTTTCGCGGTCCTGTTCGGGTTGAGCATGGATTATGAAATCTTCCTCGTGAGCCGGATGAAGGCGCTCTATTTGCAATGCGGCGACAATGATCGCAGCATCGTCGAGGCATTGGCCGATACCGGCTCGGTGATCAGCAGCGCGGCCTTGATTATGGCGCTGGTGTTTGGCGCCTTTGCCTTTTCCCAGATTGTGATCGTGCAGATGATCGGGTTGGGCCTGGCGGTGGCGATTTTGGTTGATGCCTTGATCATTCGCGCGGTGCTGGGCCCGGCTTTGATGACGATTGCAGGGG
>JABSPI010000402.1 GCA_013214365.1 Erythrobacter sp. | reverse complement strand
ACCTCGGGTTCGAGCGGGATTGCATTGCGCTGGAACCGGCTGCGCGCCCATGGGCTGAGCGGCCAGGTCAACCGGTCGCCAAAGCCCGAAGGGTGCGCCCCGCGCCCCATGCTTTCGCCATGGGTGTTGAAGATCAAGGCGCCGACCCCGCTTAGCCGGTTGCGCTCCATCGCCTGGGCAAGGCGGCCCTGCAACCGCTCAATCGCGAGGCTGGCGGGGATCTGGCCGACAAATCGTCCGGCATCGGAAAAGCCGGTCTGGATACAGACCCGGCCGCGCGTGCGGGCGTAATCCTGAAATTGTTCCTCGGCGCACAAGGCTTCGAGGAACCGCCCGCCATGTTCGAGCGCGCTTTCGGTTTCGAACAAAGGCGAGACATCAACCTTGTCGGCAATCCCGAACAATTTGGCAAAATACAGCGCGGCCAAAATGGTCGAGGGCTGTTCGCATTCAGCGATCAACATCCGGATCGGCGTGTCGGCGTCGATATGCGCAAGGATTTGCGCCATCGCCAAAAATTGCCGGATCGCGGTCGAGCTTTCGATCGCGAGGCTGGCGAAATTGGTGCGCTTGGGCTCCACCTGTTTGAGCATCCGGCGCAAGGTCGCCATCGCCCCCTTGCTCGCCAGATCAAGATTGGGCGTCTCGTCCAAATGGCCGCGGATCGCATTGTGCAATTGTTTGGCATTCACCCGGAAATGGATATGCGCCATGCCCAGCCCATCAGCGCGCATGCTCGCCGCGAGCGTTTTGAGCGCGATGGCTTGATCGGCATCGGCTTTGCTCGCAGCGGCGGCCTCGCGCTCGATCTGTTCGATGATCGCGCTCAATGATGTGAGCTTGTCCGGATCGGCCGCAGTCAGGCGATTGGCGGCTTTGGACAGCGCCGGCGCATCGCTCAGATCAGCGGCAAAATCGCGCGCGCTTGCCGCGGCATTGGCAGCGGCCTTTTCCAGCGTGTCGACCAATTCGTGATCGGGCGCGATCGCTTTCAAATCGGCCACATAGCGGTCCAGCCGTTCCGCCTTTTCGGACAGGCGGAAGCGGATTGATGTGTACCATTTGATATCGGTGCGCCCGTCCATGTCATAGCCGACCCAGCTGGCAAACCGGAACGGCAGCGGGGCAAGGCTGTGCCATTGATCGGGCCATTGCTGGGCTGCATGGCCGAGCATTTCCTCAACGATTTGCGAGCGCGCATCTTGCGCATTGGCGATCGCTTTCATCGCCTCGTCATGTTCGTATTCGAGCGTGATGGCGGGGCGCTCGGCTTTGGCGATGCACACATCCTGGCTGATGGGGGCATCGCTGCTGGCGGCATTGGCGACCGCTTGGGTGTGCGCGGGGGTCAGCAGGAAGGTGGGATGGGCGGTGAAGACGGCGTGCAAATGCGGCGTTTCCCACCTGTTTTTGAAAGCGGCAAAATCCCCCTCGCGCGCCAAAGTCTCGCTCAAACTTGCGCGATTGGCATCATGCGCCACAGGGGCAAGAACACGCTCCAGCCGGCGGGCGCGGGCTTTGAGGCTGGTGCATTCGAGCTCTTCAACCAGACGTTCGACCGCATCGAGATCCATCACCGCTGATCCGGCCGGCCCCTCGAGCGCGCGCGACAGGTCGAGCGAGAGTTGGAAGACCGGATTGAACAGAGGGGTTTCGCGCGTGCGGGCGTGCAATTCGCGCAGGCGTTCGGACAGGTCGGCGACTTGGTTGAGCGGTAGGGTCATGGCGTTGGTCGGGGTTCCAGATAGGTTTGAGCAAAGGCCGCCGCTGCGCCGAGCAGGCCGGGTTGGGGGTGCGTGATCAATTTGACCGGGATCGAGGCCATAAGCCCTGCAAACCGGCCCTTGGCACAGAACCGGTCGGCAAATCCGGAAGCGGGCAATATGTCGCGCAAGCGATAGCCCAGCCCGCCGGCAATCACGACGCCGCTGGCGCCTTGGACCAGAGCGATATCGCCCGCCACCGATCCCAGCGCGAGGCAGAACCGGTCCACCGCCGCAGCGGCGAGCGAATCCTCCTCCGCCATGCCCGCAGTCCAGATCTCCACATCCGATTGTTCAACCACGGCGCGCCCCTCCATCGCGGCGAGCGCCTGATAAATGTCGACAATCGCCGGGCCGGAGACCACCCGTTCATTCGACACCCGGTTATGACGCTGCCTCAGCCGCGCCAGCACATTGTCCTCGATCGCATCGAGCGGGGCAAAATCGCCATGCCCGCCTTC
>JABSPI010000401.1 GCA_013214365.1 Erythrobacter sp. | reverse complement strand
CCAGCACACACAGCACGGCGGCTTCGGCCAGAAATTGGTTGCGAATATCGCGCCGCCGCGCGCCCAGCGCCATGCGCAGGCCAATTTCGCGGGTGCGTTCGGTCACCGAGACCAGCATGATATTCATTATCCCGATTCCCCCGACCAAGAGCGAGATCGACGCAATCGAGACCAACACCGCTTGCAGGATGCCGGTGATGAAATTGCTTTGTTCAACAAATTCTTCGGTGGTGCGCACTGTGAACGGGCGCACATCGCCCTCTTCCACGCGGTAGCGCGAGCTGAGCACGTTGATAATATCCTGTTTGCCGCGTTCCAACGGCACGCCATCGCCAAACGCGACAAAGGCCAATTGCAGGTCATAGGGGCCGGCCAAACGATCGCCGACAAACCGTTGGCGCATCGTGCTGATCGGGATCACCGCAATATCGTCGCCATCATCGCCAAAGGTGGAGGAGCCCTTTGTCTCGAGTACGCCGATCACGATGAAAGGCACATCATTGAGCCGCACCTTTTGCCCGATCGGATCGCTTTCCCCGAACAGATTATCGACAATGGTCTGGCCCAGAACCACCACACGCGCGGCCGAGCCGACATCGGAATCGGTGATGTAACGCCCGCGTTCGGCAAGGTGGCTGGTCACCTCGCCATAGCCCGGGGTCGAGCCCACCGCCTGGGTCGAGGTTGCACCGCCAGCCACTTCGATATCGACCACTTCGCGCAATTGCGGGGCGACCGCGCGGATATTGGGCACTTCGCGTTCGATCGCGCGCAGGTCGCGTTCGGTTAACCGCCCGCGCACCCGGGTGCGTTTGGGCGGGCCGAATTCCTGATCGACATCCGGGCGCGGGATCACAAATGCCATGTTCGACCCGAACCGGTTGACCGCCTCGGTCACCGCCTCGGATGCGCCATTGCCCACACCCACCGCCAAGGTCACCGCAAACACCCCGATCATCACGCCCAGCATAGTCAGGATCGAGCGCATCACATTGGTCCGCAATGCGGTCAAAGCGATCGCAATATTGACCCCCCAGCTGGCCAGAAAGCCGGGGCCGTGGCGTCGCTTTTGGGCCGGCATGCGGGGTGCGATCATATCCTCGCTCATTGCGCGGCCTCCTCAAATGCGCTGGTGTCGGCAACGGTGCGATTGGCCACCGGATGATCCTCGATCACCTTGCCGTCGCGAAATTCGATCCGGCGTTTGGCGTGGTCGGCAATATCGTCTTCATGGGTCACCACGATCACTGTGATGCCGCTGGCATTGAGCCGTTCGAAGATCGCCATGATCTCCTCGCTCGTGCGGGTGTCGAGCGCGCCGGTCGGCTCATCCGCCAGCAAGATCAGCGGTTCGGTCACCAGCGCGCGCGCAATCGCCACGCGTTGCTGTTGCCCGCCCGACAATTTGGCCGGAGTGTTCAGCAAGCGATCGCCCAGACCCATATCGGTCAATTTGGCAATTGCGCGCTCGCGCCGTTCGGCCGTTTCGCATCCGGCATAGATCAAAGGCACCGCAACATTGTCGATCGAGGAGGTCCGGGCGAGCAGGTTGAACTGCTGAAACACGAAGCCGATATTGGCATTGCGCAACATCGCCAGTTCGTCGCTCGACATGTGTTCGGTCGGGGTGCCGTCGATCAGGACCTGTCCGCTGGTCGGTGTGTCGAGACATCCGATCATATTCATAAAGGTCGATTTGCCCGACCCGCTCGTGCCCATGATCGCGACATATTCGCCGCGATGAATGGTCAATGACACACCATTGACCGCATGGATCGTCTCGCCCCCCAGATTGTAGCTTTTCACAAGGCCGCGGGTTTCAACCAGCACCTCGCCCTGATCGCTTGATCGGGTGGCGGATCTGCGGGTGGCGGGTTGGGCCATGGTTAGGCCCCGCCCTCATCGCCGCGCCCCGATGGGGAACGGGTGCGGGTGATCACCTCTTGTCCCGGTTCAAGTCCGGCGGTGATTTCGATATAATCTTCGCCTTCCAATCCGGTTTCGACCGCGACACTGCGCGGCGCGTAGGGGGCATCGCCAGGGACCCAGACATAGGTCTGGCTGGGGTCATAAGCCTCTTGCGTGCTCCCTTCTTCTGCCCCATCCTCATCGTCGTCTTCCTCGGCGCGGCGGCGGTCATTTTCGCGCGGCAAGAAGCGCGTGGCCGCAACCGGCACCCGCAAGACATCTTCGCGCAGGCCGGTGATGATATCGACATTGGCGGTCATCCCGGTGAGCAGGCGACCGTCGGAATTGT
>JABSPI010000400.1 GCA_013214365.1 Erythrobacter sp. | reverse complement strand
GCAAGAAGAAGCGCCGCGCCAATGATGAGCACCATAAAGATGCGGCTCCATTGCTCTTCGGTGAAAGGCAAAACGCCCATCGCAGTGTCAAGCGCGCTTGTGGTCTTGGCTTTGGCTTTGCGCGCGCCCGCGGCGCGGCTTTGCGATTTGGCCGCCCGGCGCACACCTTTGCTCGAGGATCGTTTGAGCTTAGCCATCGCGTCCTCCGGACCGGCCATGAAGCCGCAAGGCCTCTTTGACAATCCGATCAACCAATTGCGCGTAATCCATACCGGCATGGCTGGCCTGTTCGGGCACCAAACTTAACGGGGTCATGCCCGGCTGAGTGTTGGTTTCGAGCACAAACACGCCATCTTCGCCCAATTCATCATCCCAGCGAAAATCGGTTCGACTGGTGCCATGACAGCCCAGCACCTGATGCGCTTTGAGGGCATATTGTTCGCACAGGGCAGCGATTGCGGGTGGAATTTGGGCAGGGCATACATGCTGCGTGCGCCCTTCGGTGTATTTGTTCTCGTAATCGTAAAAGCCATTGCCCACGATCAATTCCGTCACCCCCAGCGCGCGCGGCCCATCCGGGCCATCGATCACCGCCGTGGTCAGCTCGCGCCCTTTGATAAAGGGCTCAGCCAAAAGCTCATCAAATTCCTGCCAAGGCCCGCTTGCATCGCGCGCGATTGGCTGGCCGGCACTGCTGGCTTGGGTGATGATCGCAACGCCGACAGACGAGCCTTCATTGACCGGCTTCAACACGTAGGGGCGCGGCAGCGGGTCGCGCTCATACAATTCCTCGCTTTGAACCACACGCCCACCAGGCATTGGGATGCCATGCACGCTAAGCGCTTGTTTGGTCAGTTGTTTATCAATCGCAATCACGGATGTGGCCAGCCCGGAATGGGTGTAGGGGATGCCCATCAGATCCAGCATGCCTTGCACGCTGCCATCTTCGCCAGGCACGCCGTGCAGCGCGTTGAACACCACATCGGGCGCCGCTTTGGCCAAGGCGACCGCGACATTGCGGTCCATATCGATACGGGTGACCCTATGCCCGTTTGCCTCCAGCGCATCGGCCACACCATTGCCCGACATGAGGCTGACCTCGCGCTCATTCGCCCAGCCGCCCATCAGGACCGCGACATGAAGGGGTTTGGCCGCGCTCATACCCGCCCCACCCGTTTGATTTCCCATTCCAGCTCAATGCCCGAATTCGCCTTTACCTTTTCGCGCACCAGCTCGCCCAGACCTTCGATCTCGGTGCTGGTCGCATTGCCGGTATTGATCAGGAAATTGCAGTGCTTCTCGCTCACTTGCGCGCCGCCATGCCGGTGTCCGCGCAGACCCGCCGCATCGATCAATTCCCAGCTCGAATGGCCCGCCGGATTCTTGAAAGTCGAACCACCCGTCATCGAACCGATAGGTTGGCTCTCTTTCCGCGTGGCAGAGATGCGCGCCATATCGGCCTTGATCTCTTCGGGATCGCCGGGAAACCCTTCAAACCGCGCCTCGACCACGACCGCGCCCTCGGGCAGGGCCGAATGGCGGTAGGAATATTCCAGATCGGCATTGGTCAAAGTGGCCCATTCGCCGCCGGGCATAATCACATCGCAATCGGTCAACACATCGCAGGTCTCGCGCCCGTAACACCCGCCATTCATGCGCGTGACCCCGCCAACCGATCCCGGAATCCCGATCAGAAAACGCAGCCCATCAATCCCCGCTTTGCCCGCGCGGCGCGCCACCATGCTAACCGGCGCGCTCGCTCCGGCTTTGAGCGTGGTCTTACCGGTCACTTCGATCTCGCCAAACGCCTTGCCCAATTTGATCACCACACCCGGCACCCCGCCATCGCGAATGATCATATTCGACCCCACGCCCAGCGCCATCACCGGCATCCGGCCATCAAGCGCGCCGAGAAAATCTTTGAGATCCTGTGTGTCGGCCGGCTCAAACAGCCAATCGGCCGCGCCCCCGCTTTTGAACCAGACATGTCTCGCCAAGGGCGCATTGCGCGTGAGCCGCCCGCGCACGGCCCCTTCGGGAACCGGAAGGGCGCCAGAAGTGGAGCTGCCCATAGGGGCGCTGGTGCTGTCGGGATCAAGGCGTTCGCCATTATCGGCCATATTGGTCATGCATTCCGTATTGATTCAATTGCCGGCGCAAGGGTAGCGGCCCAAGCGGTGATATCCCCTGCGCCGAGGCACACAATGATATCGCCCGGCGCAATTTCGCCTGTCAAACTCGCCGCCAAAGCCTCCGCATCGGCGAT
>JABSPI010000399.1 GCA_013214365.1 Erythrobacter sp. | reverse complement strand
TGATACATGCAGGTTGTGTAGGTGAGTTCGAGGATTTCCTCGTCCGAAAATTCAGCTTTCAGTGCATTGAAAAGCTCGTCCGGCACCCGCCCTTGGTGCATCACCAAGCGGTCAGCATAGGCGAGCACCAGTCGCTCCTTTGCATTATAACAGGAGGCGGTCTGCCATGTGGGGATCGCCTCGATCTTCTCTTCAGGATAGGCAAGGCCGCGCAGGCTCTTGCAATGCTGCGAGAAGACAAATTGGCTGCCGGTTGCCCATCCAGCCCAGGTTTGCCCCAATTCGCGCAGCACCGGGTCCAATTTTCGTGCCGGATCGCGGTAATAGGCAAAACCTTGTGCGGCATGTTTCAAGGTTGCTGGTGAATTGGCAAACACTGTCCACCAATCGCCCGGCGTTCCGGTTGCGGTTCCGGGTTCGGCGACCGGGTCGCGATCCCCAAATAGCATAGTGTAAAGTGGAAGGGCGGTTTTCTCATCCGCGTCGGCGCGCGGCACCTGGTTCAGTCTTGGCATGGCCTCAAGCGTCCTTTCGCATGGCTGCGGTTGCGGGTGTGTGCGCGACATCGGAGGGGCCAAATTTTTTAGTGGTCGCCGCGAATTCGAGCATGATCCCATTGGGATCGGTGAAATAGACCGATCGTACAAACACGCCGGGATGCAGCGTGCGGGACATACCAGCGGCACTGTCATCGTGGTTGACCACCGCATGGGTGTGCTCCACCCCTGCCTCTTGCAACCGTTCAAGCGCGCTTTCGAGCTCTGCTTCTGGCATGTCAAAGGCGAGGTGGTTCATCGATCCCACCGCGGTCTTGGCATCCATCGGAAAGCTGCGAACCGATGCGATGCCGGGCGCGGCCTCTGGGCCATCTTCCCACCAGAAGAACGCAACCGAACTGCCATTGCCGCAATCGAAGAAGAAGTGCTGCCCACCACCGGGCAGTTCAACAGTTTTGAAAAGCGGCATGTTCAACACCTCGGTGTAGAACGCGGCGGTCTCCTTCATATCGCGGCACACCAATGCCACGTGGTTTATGCCGGTGGTCTTGATCATGTTTGGTCTCCTCACCCCTCGCCAATTCCTGCACCACGCGGCGCATGGGATCAACCAACCTCACGCCATTGCCTCGGGCAACTCAACCTTTGACAAAGATGGGACTCTCGCGTATTTAGTTTCATACGTAACCAGTTTGAAATATGTGAGAGCCCCAATGACCAAGCACCCCGGAGACCTTTTCGACAATCCAGCCGGCCTTGACGGTTTTGAATTTGTTGAATTCTGTGCGCCCGAAAAAGGTGTGCTTGAGCCCGTGTTCGAAACCATGGGCTTTACGCGTGTGGCCAAGCACCGGTCCAAGGATGTCGATTTGTGGCGTCAGGGCGGTATCAATCTGATCGTGAATTATGAACCGCATTCGGCGGCATGGTATTTCGCGCAGGAACACGGGCCGAGCGCCTGCGGTATGGCATTCCGGGTGCGTGATGCGGCCAAGGCGTACGACCATCTGATCGAGGCGGGCGCAGAGCCAGTGACCAATGTGCCTGGTCCGATGGAATTGTCGATCCCCGCGATCCGCGGCATTGGCGGGGCGATTTTGTATCTGGTCGATCGTTATGCCGGGGCCGAGGCCAAGAGCCTCACGATCTATGACATTGATTTTGATTATCTGCCTGGCGTTGATCCCTATCCCGAAGGGGCCGGTTTCCACACGATCGATCACCTCACCCACAACGTGTATACCGGCCGGATGAAGTATTGGGCCGATTATTATGAGCGCCTCTTCAACTTCCAGGAAATCCGCTTCTTCGACATCAAGGGTGAATATACCGGGCTCACATCAAAGGCTTTGACCGCACCCGATGGCAAGATCCGCATTCCGCTCAATGAAGAGGGTGACAGCGGCAAAGGCCAGATCGAGGAATTCCTGCGCCATTATAATGGAGAGGGCATCCAGCACATCGCGCTGATCTGCGATGATTTGCTGGGCTGCTGGGACAAGCTCAACAAATTGGGTGTGCCCTTCATGACCGCGCCGCCTGAAACCTATTACGAAATGCTCGATGAACGCCTGCCCGGGCATGGCGAAGATGCGCAGGCATTGCAGACGCGTGGCATCCTTCTCGACGGCACCACCGAAGGCGGTAGCCCGCGTCTCTTGTTGCAGATTTTTGCCGAAGCCAAGGTTGGCCCGCTGTTCTTCGAATTCATTCAGCGCAAAGGCGATGATGGCTTTGGCGAAGGCAATTTCAAGGCGCTGTTCGAGAGTATGGAGCGCGACCA
>JABSPI010000041.1 GCA_013214365.1 Erythrobacter sp. | reverse complement strand
CAAGCAATGCAGCCGCGTCTCAGCCTGTCATCTGCTCAAGATCATGGATAACCTTGTCGCAAGCTGCACAGTGACGGTTGCAGCCTGTCGTTGTCATCTCTTCCCACGTCTCGTGGCAAGAAGTTCCGATCTCAACCTCAAGCTCTTCCATGATACCCCTCCTGCATACCGCGGAGGGCGCGGTTATCATGAACGCGGCGCCCACCACAAATGCAGCGCCCCCGCGCTATGGCTGTATCCGTGTCGCTGCGTGCGCAAAGCTAGGCCGCGGCGCTGACCAACCACACTTTGCAGCCCAGCATCACCCCCTTGCCCGCGATATAATGGCGCTCAAACAAAGCGCGCAGCTGGGCGGTCGCGGCCGCTTGAACCGCGGGCTCTTGCTGGGCCAAGACCTGCCCCACGCCCAGCGATCCGAGCACAAATTCAACCGCCCCGCCGGGCGACGTCCCCGCCCCGCCAATCGCCTGATCAGCGTGGTAGGCGGCGACTTCCATCGGGCCAAAGCCGCCCGCGCCCAGCACACCTTCAAGGTGATCAAGATCGGCAAAGGCAAATGGGCCGGGCGCGTGAGGATCGGCAGGCGGAATGTCGACATGGGCGCGCGCCACACCCATCAATTCCATCATCCATGGATTGTCGCGTGGATGGGCCCACACCGCCAGATCGAGCCGCCCGCCGGGTTTGATCATGGCGTGCAGATTGCCAAACGCGGCGCCCGGATCATCAAAAAACATCGACCCAAACCGCGAGAACAACCGATCATAAGGCGCGCGTGCCAATGTCGTCGTCGCCGCATCGCCGCATATATATTCGAGCGTGGGCGCGCCGTTTTGCGACATGCCCAGCGGCGATTGAGCCTTGGCATAAGCAATCAGGTCGGCGGAAATATCGAGCCCGACGACCTCGCCTTTGGGGGTCACTTTCTCGGCGATGGCGCGGCTCGTTGCCCCGCCTCCGCAACCAAGGTCAATCACGCGCTCCCCGGCTTCAAACCCGCAGCGTGCAATCAGCGCATCGCCAATCGGTGCCAGCATCGCCTCGAATTTGCCAATATGGCTGAGCCACCGCGCGCCCTGTTCGCCGGCCCAATCATCCTTGGCCAAGAAATCGCGCTCATCCACCATCACATATGCAGCGCGCGGCCATAGGCGTCGAGCACGCTTTCATGCATCATTTCCGACAAGGTGGGATGCGGGAAGACGGTCTGCATCAGCTCTTCTTCGGTCGTCTCAAGCGTTTTGCCCACGGTGTAACCCTGGATCAGCTCGGTCACTTCCGCGCCGACCATATGCGCGCCCAGCAGCTCGCCCGTGGCGGCATCGAAGACGGTTTTGATAAAGCCTTCCGCCTCGCCCAATGCGATCGCCTTGCCATTGCCGATAAAGGGGAAATTGCCGGTTTTTACGTCATATCCGGCCTCTTTCGCGCCCGCCTCGGTCAGGCCCACACTCGCCACTTGCGGGTGGCAATAGGTGCAGCCGGGGATCGCATCGCGGTTCAACGGGTGCGGATGGACATCTGTATTGCCCAATTCCTGCGCGATCGCCTCGGCGCATGTGACCCCTTCATGGCTGGCTTTGTGCGCCAACCACGGGCCCGGCGTGCAATCGCCAATCGCCCACAAGCCTGCGCTTTTGGTGCGGCCAAACGGATCGATCTGGATGAAGCCGCGATCCATATCCGCCAAGGTATCAATCCCGATATTTTCGGTGTTGGGGACGATCCCGATTGCGGTGATGCAATGCGAAAACTCGGTGGTTGTGACCGCGCCCTTGGCGTCCTTGATCGTGGCGCTGACGCCGTTTGCGGTGGTTTTGATATCCTCCACCCCGGCGCCGGTCATCACCGAAATCCCCTGCTTCTTCAGGCTCTTTTCAAGGAAAGTTGAGACATCCGCATCCTCAACCGGCACAATCCGGTCGAGCATTTCAACCACGGTCACATCGACCCCGATATCGTTGTAGAAGCTGGCAAATTCGATCCCGATTGCGCCCGATCCGATGACCAGCAGCTTGGTCGGTTTTTCAGGCGGGGTCATGGCGTGGCGATAGGTCCAGATGCGTTGGCCATCGGCCGGGGCAAAGGGCAGGTCGCGCGCGCGCGCGCCGGTGGCGACGATCACATGTTTGGCGTTTAATTCCTGCGTGCCTTTATCGCCGGTCACGCGCACGCTGGTCGGCCCGGTCAGGGCGCCCTCGCCCATATGGACGGTGATCTTGTTCTTCTTCATCAGGTGGGTGACGCCCTGATTGAGCTGTTTCGCGACCCCGCGGCTGCGTTTGACGATNGCNGCCAGATCGGCCTCGATCGCTTGCGCGCTCAGCCCGTAATCGCCGGCATTTTGCATATAATGGTAAATCTCGGCCGAGCGCAGCATCGCTTTGGTCGGAATACAGCCCCAATTGAGGCAGATGCCGCCCAAATTCTCACGCTCCACAATTGCCGTGGCGAGGCCCAATTGGGCGCAGCGGATCGCGGCCACATAGCCGCCGGGACCAGAGCCCAGCACGATAACGTCGTAAGAAGTGTCAGCCATGAATTTCATCCTTGGGGAGGTTGATGCGCGCGGCGTCGAATGCGCGCGGTTTGTCATTTTCGTCGAGCAGCACGAATTTGAACGTGCCGTTGGAAACATTGGTCACGCCATCGCCGTCGCGTTCGCGCCCTTCGCCGTGCGCGGTGATGGTGATCGAGGTGGTGCCGGTGGCGATGATGCGGCAATAGACGCTCAATTCATCGCCCAATTGCATTGCGCCGGGAAAGGTGAAGTCGGTGGCGTGGACCACCACCGCTTTGCCCTTGCCAATCCGGCTCGCCAACGCGCCCGCGCCCAGCGCCATTTGCGCCATCAACCATCCCCCAAACACCCCGCCATAAGGGTTGAGATCGGTCGGCATAGCGGTCGCGCGGATCATCAGTTCACGATCAGGCATTGCGGTCCTTTCGCATCGGTTTGAGGATCCACAGCCAACCCAAAAGAGCATAGGTCACCGCCGCGATCGAGGCCGGCACGCCCAGCAGGAGAACCCCTTGCCTGTCGCCGATCACGAAACTTGCCAAAACCATCATAATCCCGGCAAGCAGCGCAATCATAGCCAGCGTATTGGGCGATTGGACCAGATGTTTATGCGCCATCCAAAACACCAATAAAGCAATCGGCAAGCCGAGCATCACGCTGAGCGCGACCGCGCCGATGATCATTGTCTCCAAAATCCCCCGGCCCGACAATTGATCGTCAACCAAATGGTCAAACCCGGCGAGATAGGCGGAGGCGGCAAAACCGGCGCACACGGCAATCACAATCGATTTGGCAAGCACGCCTAAATTCAAACCACCAGCCCCATCGGCGTCTCGATCAGATCTTTGAGCGCCTGCATCAATTGCGCGCCCTCGGCCCCGTCAATGGCGCGGTGGTCGAAGCTGCCGCTGGCATGCATGACGGTGGCGGGCTTGATCTCGCCATCCACCACATAGGGCACTTGCTGCCCTGCCCCGACGGCGAGGATCATCCCTTGCGGGGGATTGATGACGGCGTCGAATTGCTTGATCCCGAACATGCCCAAATTCGACAGGCTGGCGGTGCCGCCCTGATATTCGTGCGGTTGCAATTTGCCATCGCGCGCTTTGCCGGCGAGCGCTTTCATCTCTTGCGAAATCACCGCTAGGCTCTTGGTGTCGGCCTCGGTGATGATCGGCGTGATCAGGCCCGACGGCGCGGCGACCGCGACCGAAATATCGGCGCGCGAATATTTGCGCATGGTGTCATCGTGGAAGCTGACATTGCATTCGGGCACACGGATCAGCGCCTTGGCCAATGCCTTGATCAGCAAATCATTGACCGACAATTTGATCCCATCGGGTTCGAGCGCCGCGTTCAGCTCGCTGCGCAGGGCAAGCAGCGGGTCGAGCCTGATATCCATGGTGAGATAATAATGCGGCACGCTCTGCTTGCTGTGGGTCAAACGTTTGGCGATCACTTTGCGCACGTTTGAGAGTTTCACTTCCTCATAAGGAATGCCGAATTCGCTGACCTGCGCGGTCCCTTCCGATGGCGCGCTTGGTGCTGTGCCGGCGGTTTCGGCCGTGGGTGCGGCGGCGGGTTGGGCGGCGGGTTCGAACGCGTCAATATCGGCTTTCACCACGCGCCCGCCCGGCCCTGTGCCGGTCACCGCGGAAATGTCGATCGCTTGATCGGCGGCCATGCGCTTGGCCAAAGGTGACGCGATCACCCGCCCGCCCGCATTGCCAGAAGTGCTAGGTGCAGGGGTGGGCGCAGAGGCGGGTGCAGAAGCAGGCGCGCCTGTTGCTCCGCCATCAATCGCGGCCTCGACATCTTTTTTGATGATCTTGCCCTTGGGCCCTGTGCCGGTGATCGAGGCGAGGTCCACCCCGTTCAATTGCGCCAGCTTGCGCGCCACCGGCGAGGTGGGCGGTCCAGAGGTCGCGGCAGATGGGGTGGCGGGTGCGGCTTCAGGTGCGGGCGCCGGAGCGGGAGCAGGCGTCGGAGCGGGCGCTGCAGCGGCTGCTGGCGCGCTCATATCCGCGCTCACATCCTCACCCTCTTCGGCCAGCACCGCGATCACCGTGCCAACCGCGACGTTTTCGGTCCCCTCCTCGATCAGGATCGCGGCCAGCACGCCCTCATCGACGGCTTCGAATTCCATCGTCGCCTTGTCGGTTTCGATCTCGGCCATGAGATCGCCGGAAGAAATGGTGTCGCCCACCTTGACCAGCCATCTGGCCAAAGTCCCCTCCTCCATCGTGGGTGAAAGGGCGGGCATCTTGATTTGAAGGGCCATGACCTAGCGTAAAACTCCCAAGGCGTGTCCAAGCGCGTGTTATGCGCCCGGTTTAGTCATCCCTGCGTTTGGGGCAAGTCCCCAACCGACTTGCATTGCAAAGGTTTTACTCGGATATTCGCCAACCGGTTACAGACCGACCTTTTGTCGGGGAGAAAAAATGCGCACATTCCTCGTGGTGATCGATGAAACCAACGAAGCGCGCGCCGCGATGCGGTATGCCGCGCGCCGCGCGGTCCGAGTCGATGGCGCGGTCCACATCCTCGCTCTGGTCGCGCAGCCGAATTTCAGCGCCTTTGGCGGNGTCCAGGCCACAATCGAACAAGAAGCGCGCGACCGCGCTGAAATCATGGCGCATGGNGTGGCGGGCGATCTGTTGCAGGAAAGCGGGATCATGCCCTCGATCTCGGTCAAAATCGGCAATGGCCCCAAATTGGTCAGCCAATTTATCGAAGGGCAAAAAGATCTCAGCGCGATGGTTCTGGGCGCGGCGCGCGGTAAATCGCCCGGGCCGCTGGTGTCGCACTTTGCCGCCAATGCCGGCTCGCTGCCCTGCCCGCTCTATCTCATCCCCGAAGATTATGATGAAACCGCCGCGCCAGAACCGGACGAAGCGGCCCGCGACCGCGCCTCTGATCCGGCCCCCGATGCTACTTGATCGGCCTGATCCGGCCTGAACCGTCCCTTGATCGGTGCCCGAAGCGGCCGGGCTATTTCTTGCGCCGCCGTCCCTGATGCCGGATATTGCCCGGACGCCCGCGCGCACCGGCCATATATTTCCCGTTTTTCTTACCCCCCGGCCCGCGCCCGCCTTTGCGTTCGTAACGCGGCGCTGGACGGGTGCCGCGCGCCTCGATCGGATTGCCATCGGCATCAACCGGCACAAATTTGAGCGCGCCGGTCAAGGCATTGGCCTCGCCCAATTGCAGTTTCAACCGGTCGCCAGCACTGTAGCTTGTGCCGCTTTCCTCACCGACCAGCGCCTGCGCCGCTTCGTCATAGTGGAAATGTTCGCGCCCCAAGGTCGAGACCGGAACCAGACCATCGCCGCCCAGCCCGTCAATCGTTGCAAAAAAGCCAAACCCTTGCACCCCGGTGATGCGGGTGTCGAACACTTCGCCCACGCGCCCTGACAACCATGCCGCGACATAGCGGTCGATTGTGTCGCGCTCTGCCTCCATCGCGCGGCGTTCGGTCTGGCTGATGGCGTCTGATGCCTCTTTCAGGCTCATCCGATCCTTGTCCGACAGGCCGGTTTCACGCGGCAGGTCGGGATTATCGGGCGCTTCTTGTTCCAGCTTGAAGGCATCGACCAGCGAGCGGTGCACCAACAGATCGGCATAGCGCCGGATCGGCGAGGTGAAATGGGCATAGGACCCCAGCGCGAGGCCGAAGTGACCGGCATTGGCCGGGCTGTAATAGGCCTGTGTCTGGGTGCGCAGGACCGCTTCCATCACCTGCGCCTTTTCGGCTTCCTCGGTGATATCCTTGAGCATGCGATTGAACAGCGAAGGTGTGATCACTTGCCCCAAAGCCAGCGGTTTATCGAGCGTCGCCATATAATCGCGCAGCGCGATCAATTTCTCGCGGCTTGGCGGTTCATGCACGCGGTAGACAACCGGCGCGGCTTTCGCCTCCAACGCTTTGGCCGCCGCGACATTGGCCGCGATCATGAAATCTTCCACCACCCGGTGCGCATCGAGCCGTTCGCGCACCGCAATTTCGGCGATTTGCCCCGCCTCGTCGAGCATGACGCGGCGTTCGGGCAATTCCAGTTCGAGCGGATCACGCGCGCTGCGCGCCGCGGCGAGCCGGTCCCACGCACCCCATAAATGGGTCAGGAATTCGGGCGCATCGCCTGCATCAATTTGGCTTTGCGCATCCTCATATGCGATGACATGGGCGATCCGCACCAGCGCGCGCGAAAACCGCACCTTGGACACCGCGCCCGTCTCATCGATATGGAAATGGCACACCATTGCCGCGCGGTCCGCCCCTTCGCGCAAGGAACACATATCGGCCGACAACACTTCGGGCAGCATCGGCACCACCCGGTCGGGGAAATAGACCGAATTGCCGCGCTTCCTCGCCTCGCGGTCGAGCGCGGAGCCGGGCCGGACATAATAGGACACATCGGCAATCGCGACCTTGGCGTTATAGCCGCCCGCGCCATCAGGTTCGGCCCAGATCGCATCGTCATGGTCGCGCGCATCGGCCGGATCGATCGCGACAATCGGCAGGTCGCGCAAATCTTCACGCATATCGGGCGACAGCGCCAGATCGGCCGCCGCCCCGGCCGCGGCAATCGTTTCGGGCGCGAAGCTGTGCGGGATGCCATGTTTGGCGATCGCGATCAGGCTGAAACTCTTGGGTGCGAGCGGGTCGCCCACCACTTCGATCACTTTCACGCCCGAGCGTTCGGACCGGCCAATCCGCTCCGCGATCACCAATTGGCCTTCCTCAGCCGCGCCCAGATCGCTGATCAAAGAGGACCGGCGCACGCGTTTATCGACCGGGGCGAGCCAGGCTTTGCCCGCGCCATCGATTTCGACCACGCCCATCAAACCTTCGGTGCGCGCCGGCAATTTCTTGATCGGATGCGCCACCCATCCGCTCTCGCGTTCTTCGGTGCGCGCCAGCACCCGGTCCCCGCGTTTGAGCGCCGCGATGCGTTTGCCCCCGCGCCCCTTCATTTCCTGCACAATCAGGCGCGGCGGTTTGGCATCTGTCTCGGGCGACCAATTGTCAGGGATCGCCACCGGTTCGCCATCCTCAATCTCGACCACCCGCAAAACGGTCACTTTGGGCACCCCGCCCATCCGGTGATAAGCGGTCTTCTTGCCGTCGATCAGCCCCTCTTCGGCCATGTCTTTGAGCAATTTCTTGAGCGCGATCTTCTCTTGCCCTTTCAACCCGAATGCCCGCGCAATCTCGCGCTTGCCTGCCGGAATATCGCTCGACTGGATGAATTCGATGACCTGTTTCTTGGTCGGCAGACCCTGTGGGCGGGTGGAGCGGGTGCGGCGTTGAACCATCAATCAGCCGCCGGCTCTGCACCGTGAGGATTGGGGCCATACCGATTGGCGCCATCCTGCGATTTGAGCACGCCAAAACCGATAATCACCGCGTATCCGATATAACCGACCAGCCCCAGCGCATCCATTTGGGCCTGCGCCGCATAGGCATTCATTTGCGACCCGCCGGACGCGCTTTCGGCCAGAACCGCATTGGTCAGCTCTTCGAGCCGGCCAAGAGAATTGTAGGCGTAAGCGCTGTTGAAAGCCTGCGTCGCAAGCGGGATGGCCGCGATCCAACCGCTAAAACCGGCATCGTGCAGGCGGCGCACAAACGCCGCCAGCAGCAGCAAGGCAGCAATGACCCCGACCAAAATATTGACCAAAGCGAGCGTCCCAAATTCACCAGCAAGGCCGGCCATAATCGTAGGCGCAGTGGCAGCGGGGTCGCCACCTTGCGACGCGGCCTCAAACGCACCCTGGAAGGTCGCGACATAGATCGGGATTGCGGCGATCTG
The DNA here is from genome assembly GCA_013214365.1 of Erythrobacter sp. Lineage (GTDB taxonomy): Bacteria > Pseudomonadota > Alphaproteobacteria > Sphingomonadales > Sphingomonadaceae > Erythrobacter. The sequence continues at coordinate 2,960 of JABSPI010000041.1, read as the reverse complement.
GGCGATCACCACCTGCGCGATGAACAGGAACAGGACAAAGAACCAGAAAGTCGTGCGCGGATCGCGCCCGGCAAAATTGGTCAGATTGCCCATGCAATGTTTGATCGCGTTCAGCATTTCTCGGTCTCTCCCTTAGCGCAGGCTTGGCCCTGCGCATGTTACCTTGGCCCGTGCCATGGCGTGTGCCGTGCCCTTTACCATGCCCTGTATCACGCCCTGTACCATACTCGGCCACCACCACCCGGCGCATGCGGGCGGTCTGATCGATGCATCAATATGCGCGCGCGACCAAAATCCGTTCCACCGCCGCCTCGCCGGTGAAAATACAGGTGCCGCTTGCCGGCTCGCTGTCGCGGGGCACATTGCGGAAAGTCAGCTTTTCCGCCTTGAGCTTTTCCACCACCGCCTCGAGCGCATCGCCTGTTGGCTTGGACCATTCCACCTCGACCCAGCCCGGATATTTGCCGCCCTTGCGGTAGAAATTGACCACGTCGTGCCAATTGTCCATTCCGCGCGTGATATTGGCATCGCGGCGGGCGCGTGCGTCTTCGAACAGGCCGGCTTGGATATCTTCGAGCAATTGCGCCGCGCCCGCGGTGAATTCATCGCGCGCGGTGAACGCCATGGCTGGCTTGCCATTGTCCATATTCCACAAGGCATCACGGCGCAGCACCGCAACCTTGCCGTTTTCCATATCGCGCGGGCCCACCTCGACAATCACCGGCGCGCCTTTGCGCACCCAGCTCCAGCGTTTGGCGGCCGCTTTGCCCGGGCTTTTATCGAGCAGGACGCGGATCTTTTCCCCCATGCTCGATTGTTCGGCCAGGCTTGCGCGGACCTGCTCGCAATAGGCCAGAACTTCGGCGTCTTCGGGTTTGTCGCGCAACATTGGCAGAATGATAATCTGATGCGGGGCAATGCGCGGCGGCACGCGCAGGCCATCGTCATCGCCATGCGTCATCACCACCCCGCCAATCATCCGGGTTGATGTGCCCCAGCTGGTCGTGTGGCACAATTGCTGGGTGCCTTCGCTGTCCTGATACTGGATCCCGGCAGCGCTTGCGAAACTGGTGCCCAGATAATGCGAGGTGCCCGCTTGCAAGGCCTTGCCATCCTGCATCATCGCCTCGATCGACCAGGTTTCATCAGCGCCGGGGAAGCGTTCGTTTTCGGGCTTTTCCCCCGCCACGACCGGCATGGCCAGATCCTCTTCAACACAGGCGCGGTACATTTCCAGCGCGCGGTGCGTCTCCTCCAAAGCCTCCTCGCGGGTGGCGTGCGCGGTGTGGCCCTCTTGCCAGAGAAATTCGCTGGTGCGCAGGAACATCCGCGTGCGCATTTCCCACCGCACCACATTGGCCCATTGGTTGAGCTTTAACGGCAGATCGCGCCAGCTTTGCACCCAGCGCGCCATCGCATCGCCGATAATCGTTTCCGAAGTCGGCCGCACGACCAGCGGCTCTTCCAGCTTGGCTTCGGGATCGGGGATCAACCCGCCTTTGCCATCAGCGATCAAACGGTGATGCGTGACCACTGCCATTTCTTTGGCGAAACCTTCGACGTGATCGGCCTCGCGCTCAAAATTGGCGAGCGGGATGAACAGCGGGAAATAGGCATTGTCGATCCCTGCCTGTTTGATCCGGTCATCCATCAATCTTTGGACGCGTTCCCAGATGCCAAAGCCCCACGGCTTGATCACCATACAGCCGCGCACTCCCGATTCCTCGGCGAGATCAGCGGCGGAAATCACTTCCTGATACCATTTGGCAAAGTCGTCTTCGCGCTTCACGTTGAGCGCATGGCGGATATTGGCCACGAAATGTCCTGCTTTATTGTGTTGTTTATGCCCCGACATGGGCCGGGTGATTATGCCGTGAATGGGTGGCGTTATTTGCCCAATTCGTCCAGCTTCTTTTGCATCGCCGCCATCTGTTCGCGCAGCGCGGCAAGCTCTTGCTTGGCGTCGTCGCCCTGTCCATCCTTGGCGGGCGCGTCATTGGCCGGGGCCTCGGGCTTGGCGGGTTTGGCTTTGCCCACTGCGCCCGGGATCAAGGTTTCGGCCGCGGCGCGCATCATCGCCATATTGGTTTCATGCAAGGCCGCGATCGGATTGTTGGCCAAGCCCTTTTCAAATGCATCGCGGATTTTGGATTGATTGGCGCGGAAATTGGCCATGCTCGCCTCAAGATAAGACGGCATCATTGCCTGCATCGAATTGCCATACATCGAAATCAATTGGCGCAGGAAGCTGACCGGCAACATCTGCCCGCCATTGGCCTCTTCATCCATGATAATCTGGGTCAGGATCGAACGGGTGATATCCTCCCCGCTCTTGGCGTCGAACACCGCAAAATCGATGTTTTCGCGCACCATCCGGGCCAAATCTTCCAGCGTGATATAGCTCGACGAAGCGGTGTTGTAGAGCCGCCGGTTGGCGTATTTCTTGATGATAATTGTGTCGCCCGATGCCTCCGGCGAATTGTCTGCTGCTTTGCGTGCCATGTCGCTCGACCCCGATGCGAATAATACCAATCAAGCAACCTTAGCACCCGCACAATGTGCAGCGCAACAACGCCCCCCTTTTTTCTTCGCATGTGCAAGCATCGCCCCGCTCAGCGGCGCAATCTTTGCCCCATGACAGTGAGCAATTCATATTGCGAAACAGAGCTTTGCCGCGCAGCATCGGGCAAATCAAACGGCACACATAACCAGTCCCCCTCGCCAATATCGGGGGCCTGGGTCACATCGACCACCACCATATCCATCGACACCTTGCCCAAAATCGGCAAATCCACCCCGCCATGATGCAAATATCCGCCGGGCCCGCGCGCGCGCAAAAACCCATCGGCATAGCCGATAGAGACGGTCGCGGTCCGCATCGCATGATCGGCCATAAAGACGCCATTATACCCCACCCTATCGCCCGGTTTCAGATCGCGCGTCTGGATCACTGCCGCCTC
>JABSPI010000398.1 GCA_013214365.1 Erythrobacter sp. | reverse complement strand
GCATCATCGAGCGCGGCGTGGCTGGTTTCATCCGCGCGCACCACCAGCAAAGCTTGACCGACATAGCCGGCGAGTTCGGCCGCTGGCGATGCGGCAAGCGCGGGCGGTGTGTCGAAAACGATGTAACGATTGGGCGCATTGCGGGTGAGCCGGTCGAACACTTCACCGGTGCGCGCGCTGTTCAACAATTCGGCATCGCGCGCGCTGCTGGTCCCGGCCTGCATCACGAACAGGCCATCAATATCGGTCCGCGCAACCAGATCTTCGGGCGCAAGCGAGGGGTCGGTCAGCGCATCCATCAATCCCGTTTGCAGCTCCAGACCCAAGCGCCGCGCAATCGAGGGGTTGAGCACGTCGGCATCGATCAAAATAACTTCGACATCGCGTTCCGCCGCCAGAGCGATCGCAAGATTGGTCGCGCAATAGGTTTTGCCCTCGCCAGGCAGGGGCGAGCACACCAATATCCGCCGGGCAATGTCGCTGTGATGGGCGGCGCGCGCGTCTGCGAGCAATTCGCGCTTCACAATCCGAAACTCTTCGAGCAGCCCGGTGACCGGATCTTCCGGGATGATCAGCCCCGCCTCTTTGAGCGCCTCGCGATCGATCGACACGCTTGGCCCGCGCAATTCAACCGCACCATCTTCGTCCTCTTTGGCGGGCTCATTCGGCGCCTCGCCCAAGGGGGCATGTTGGACAGGCTCTGGCTTGGCCGGTGCCGGTTTATCAGGTGGCGGCAGGCGATCCTGACGCACGGTTTTGGGCCCGGGCAGATCGCGTGGCACCGCACTGGGGCCAAGTTGGTCGAGGCCAAACGCAGCATCTGCACGCTCGAACAAAGAGGGCTTCCTTTGGGCCGGTTTGATTTTGCTGTGCTCAGTCATCGCCCACCCCTCACGCAATCGTTCCGACCGAGACGATCTCGATCACCAGCAAGACAGCCAAGACCCCGACCAAGCCCGCGCAGGCTCCGGCAAATTGTTTAAGCCGCCGGCGTTGCAATTGCTTGGCGCCTTCTGACAAAGTCATTGAGATCGAGCCGATTACCGGCAGACCGATAGTCTTTTCGAGCTGCGCAGCAGTGGAAAAGCCCGAGCGCAATTGTCCAAAGACATAGGCCGCCCCGCCCCCTGCTCCGACCCCGAGAATGAGCACGGCAATCAGCAGGATCGGGCGATTGGGCGCGGCGGGCCCTTGCGGGACAACCGGCGGATCGACCAATTCGAATTTGTTACGACTGGTCTCGTCCACCACATCGCCGCGGGTGCGCAATTTCTCCCGATCGCGTAGGAGGTTTTCGTAATTGGTGCGCAGCACATCGTAATCACGGCTGATCCGGTTGGCCTCCGCCGCAACCGCCGGTTCGCTCGCCTGACTTGCCGCGAGCGATGCCAATGTCGATTGCAAAGCGGCTCGGCGAGCCTGAAGCGATTCAATCCGCGCCTGCCGATCGGCCCTCAGCGCGATCAACGACGAATAGGCGGGATTGGGCGTGCCCGTGGCCGCATCCGCGCCTTGCGATTGAACCTGGCCGGTCAGAATGTCGATCTGGCGCAAGGTGGAGACAATGTCGGGATGTTGATCGGTCAATCCGCGAGCGCGCAATTGCGCAAGCTGGGCCTGTGACTGGGCCAGCGCCGCGGCCGGCCCAACATCATTGGCCCCGCCCACCAAAGTGCGCGGGGTGCTGGCGATCTGGGTGTTGAGCGCGCCCATCGCGCTTTGCGCGGCGGCCAAATCGGCATCGATGTCGCGCAATTCGGTGCGCGTTTGCTGGACCCGGCTGGTTAGCGTGCGGCTGCCGCCGATCAATTCGGGATATTGCGCCTCAAACTGCAAGCGCCGCTCCTCGGCCTCCTCCAGCTCAAGTTTTCGCTCTTCAAGCTGATCGTTGAGATCGGCGATCGCGGTGCTGACTTCGGCGCGGCTACCGGCGATGTGTTCCTCGCGAAAGATATCAAGCAATTTTTGCACAACATTGCGCGCCAACACCGCGTTTTCGGCATCGCTGAGTGACCCCATGCCTACTGATGCAGTGATCGTGAACAGGTTTTCCTCTTCACTTTCGAGTTTTACGTTTTCGCTTAAAGAGGCGATGGCGGCATTCATTTCGCTGGGCTGGGTGATCCCCTCGCCCAGCTTGGTGGCCCTGATAACCTTCTCCAGATTGAACGAGCTCAGGAGAGTCTGGCGCGCCTCGGTGATCTCTTCTTGTCCATCGCCGGCAATCCGCAACTGGTCGGACAAAACATCATTGGTGTCGACATAGATCCGCGCAGTCGCCTCATAAGAA
>JABSPI010000397.1 GCA_013214365.1 Erythrobacter sp. | reverse complement strand
TAGCTCTGCGGTATCCCGGCTCAAGGATACGCTAGACCACAACGCACGCGGATTGCGCACGTTCGTTCGCACAAGCTACAGCAATATCGCGGCCAATGTCGATCTTGCTACGTACAAGGGTAACAATATCGGGCGCTATATATGGCTATCTACGCTTGATAGTCGCACTACGCCCGTTTGCATGAGCCGTGATGGCAATGAGTACAAGGTAGGGCAGGGCCCTATGCCACCCGCGCACTTCAACTGCCGATCGACCACCTACGCATCGACGCCGGAAACGAAGGGCATACGCGACGAGACGTACGACGCATGGTTGCGCCGCCAGCCCGCGAGCGTACAAGACGATATTATGGGAAGGGCGCGGGCTCAGAAGTACCGCGACAACCCGTCGTTTACTGTTAAGAAATTCGTTAGCCGCAACGGCGGCTGGAAAAAGCTAGACGACATTAAGACACCGAAGCCGCGACCGAAGAGAGCGAAACGGTAACACAACCGAGGCTTTTGCTAACTGGTTCCACTTCATGACCGGGGACAAGGCTAGCGTATGGGATGAAATATTTAGCGAGCTGATACCGGGCACGCACGCGGCATTTAAGGAGATAGTAGGGATATGAACACAATGGAGCTGGCCGAAGAGTACAACGCCAAGCACGCCAATAAGATATTTTATATAGGTGACGTGCTAGAGGGCGAGGTGATAAGGCGAGCGCTCAGCGAGGGGCGCGAGCTAACAAGTGGCGATCGTGACGCATTAGGGGCACTAATGTCCGACGATGTGCCCGAGGATGCAGTAATTTAGGCACAGAAAAAGCCCCGCGCCTTAATTGGAACGGGGCTTTGCTTTAGTTTGCGCGGTGCTGACGCATCACGGGGTGACTACTGGCGTGAGCTAGAGCCTCAATCTCAAAGAGACTTAAGGCTTTGCGCTGCGCCGGCGTCGGGGTAGGTTCCGTCTTCTCAATCTTCGGTGCAGCTTCTAGGCGGGGACGCTCATAGTAAGCGTTCTTAATCCAGCCTTCGATAAACACACCACAGACAACAAACAGGCCGCCCGCAATCATCATACCGGGGATAGTCATAAAGAAATCAAGCATTGTTTTCTCTCCTAATTTTGAAACAACAGAAGGGCGGTTAACCCCTTCTATCTGTTAATCTAACGTTATTTATCTGCAAGTCAACCCATAAAAACCCATAAAGTGCAGTTTTTTAGTGTGGCAATGCGGACACGCCTAATATTCCTGCATACACCGCTGGACGGTGCAACCTCTAACTGACGCCGGGTGCGTAGGGAAGAAACCACAATGACAATTGAAGAGCTGCAACAGCAGGTAACCGAGCTAAAAAAGTCGCTTGAAGCCGAAAAGGGCAAGAAAGAGCGCATTCTAGACGAGAAGAAAAGCGAGCAGGCTGGACGCCGCGAGCTAGAGGACCGTCTAAAGGTATTCGAAGACGCCAAGAAAGAAGCCGACGAAAAGGCCGCAATTGAAAAGGGCGAGTTCGAAAAGGTTATGGCTACTCGCGACCGCGAGCTAGCGGACGCAAAAAACGCTTTAGACGCCTTGACGAAAGGATCAGCACTGCAGGACGGACTAGCAACGCTAGAAATTGCGCCCGGAATGCGGCGCGGGGTCGAAGCGCTCCACGCTGATAAAGTTTCAATTGTTGATGGCAAGGCCGTCATTGACGGAAAAGACCCCGCTGACTACTTTAAGGAGTGGGCGGGCACAGACGAGGGCAAGGCCTACGTTGTCGCGAAGAATAGCGGCGGCGATAGCAAGCCAAGCACTCCGGGCGCTAAGCCAACTAGCGCAAATCCGTCTTTCTCCGGCTCGCCCGAGGAGCGCCGCGCCGCTATCGCCGCTAAGTTCCCCGACTTGAAGTAAACGCACCAATAACAAGCACTTACAAGGAATTAAATAATGCTTGACAATATGATCGTATTTAACAAGTACGTTATGCCGACCGTCTATGAGACGTTGGCGCAAGAATACCAAAAATTTAACGCCGCATCTGGTGGCACTATCCGCCTTTCGGCGGAAGGCTTTGAAGGCAACTACGACCAAGAGAGCTTCTATGCTTCTCTTGCGGCCGCACAGCGGCGCGTAAACCGTAACGGTGCCAACGCTTCAGCTACCGCAACCAACCTAGCTCAACTGCAAAAGAACGGCGTTAAGGTTGCTGGCGGCATCGGGCCTATCCGTTACGAGCCTTCGCAAATGACTTGGCTACAGAAGCCAACTACCGAGGGTATCGAGGTCGCGTCTCGTGCGTTTGCCGAGTTGATCATGCTTGATCAGCTTAACACAGCTATCGCGGCGGGTGTCG
>JABSPI010000396.1 GCA_013214365.1 Erythrobacter sp. | reverse complement strand
CCTCTGGCGCGCCGCCAGGCGCCGCCGGCGCGCCTCTGGCGCGCCGCCAGGCGCCGCCGGCGCACCTCTGGCGCGCCGCCGGGCGCCGCCGCCACGCCGCCGCCGCCGCCGCCGCCGCTGGCGCCGCCGCCGCCGCCGCGGCGCTCTAAAGTGACAAGTTGTCAACATAGTATCTTGACGATTCGTCACGTTAGAGCGCGACGCCTGGCGACGCGCCGGCGACGCTGGCGACCAGGGATTGGAGATTTTCTCCTGAGGGAACGTGAACCCAAAATTATTTTGGTTGTAGAGGATCCCCTAGGGATATCCTCCATATTTACTTGGGGATCTTGGTGTGCGACAATCTCCCCACATGCATACCCCAGATTCAAGACTCCTGTGCAGAGGAGCACCCGGGGGATCCCTAATTATTCACGAAGAGGATCCCCCTCAGGAGGAAATCTTCCATCCCTGCTGGCGACGCGCCGGTAACGCCTGGCGACGCGCTGGCGCACGCGCGGGTGCGCATTCCAACCACGGTTCCGACGCTCCCGCACGCGCGCGTGCGCGTGCGTATTCCAACCACGGTTCCGACGCTCCGCGCACGCGCGTGCGCATGGCATGGCATGGCACGGCACGGCATGGCATGGCACGGCACGGCATGGCATGGCATGGCATGCTATGGCTTGGCATGGAATGGAATGGCATGGCATGGCACCGCATGGCATGGCGTAGCTTGACATGGCGCATGGCACGGCACGGCACAGCATGGCGTGGTATGGCACGGCACGGCTCGGCATGGCATGGCCTGACATGGAGTGGAATGGCATGGCGTGTGGCAAGGCTTGGCGTGGCAAGGCATGGCATGGCATAGCATGGCATGGCATGGCATGGCATGGCATGGCATGGCATGGCATGGCATGGCATTGTGCGCGTGTGCACGCACGCATGCATGCATGCATGCATGCGTGCGTGCGTGCGTGCATGCATGCATGCATGCATGCATGCATGCATGCATGCATGCATGCATGCATCCATCTATCCATGCATCCGGGCACGCATGCATGCGCGCGCATTAGTAAGCCACCTGTCAAGTGATAGAAGTGGGGCTAGGCTGTTCATCACCAAGATCCCCAAAAGCTTCTGCCCCCTTCCGCTTTTCTGTTTCGGCCGGCCGACCTCCGGCCGGCCGGGCGGGAAAGCTCATGCCCCATAAACGACCGCTTCAATCGGATACCCAGGATGAATCCCCAGCCCTTGAGGAAACTCAATAGGAAGTCGCTGGCCCCAGAGGAACCCTGTATAATCCCTAAAGGGAAAAAGCCGGGAAACAGGGTCGGCGGATTGATAGTGCGGCAACGGTCGGAGGAAAGTGGGGGTGATCGAGTAAGGAAGCAAGCCTTCGCACTCAGGGAACGTTCCCTCTTTCCAACGAGCCCTCTATCTCGACAAACAGATGAGTTTCATCGTGTGGCCTTGCCACAAAGCAAATTCTCGGGCCCGGAATCCGGCCGGATCCTGGCCGGATCCCGGCCGGTTCCCGGCCGGATTCTTTAAGGGCTTAAGGGAGCCGTAGAGGGGCCGGGAATTAATTAATTAATCGTTGTCCGGATCGAAAATCCCTATCTACCAGAAGTTGCTTGATTCTCGCCCTCCACTTACAATTGCAAAGGCGGAACCCGCGTGTTGCATGTTACGGATCGCGAAATCCCCAGCCTTGACTGTGAAGCCCCCGATTCCTCAGCCTTGAGAAGGTCCCCAATCCTGCCGGCGCAAAAAAACCTTATGGGGGCTGGGAAAATCACCGGAAACAACACCCCGGGCATCAAACGACCGCTTCAATCGGCCGCCATCGGCACCCTGGAACCCACTTTTTCTCGCATAAAGTTCGTGGGTTCCGATGGGTTCCGTTTCCATTCCCGTTTGCAGATATATTATTATATAGGCAGGTGTGGGTTCGCGAACCCGCGGGGCGGAACCCAGCGGGCGCGGTGCAGCAATGTAAGGGGGGCAAGGGGGGGATCCTGCCGACTTTGTCATTTCCGCGACTTTGTCATTTTCACTGTAGGGCTTTTTCGCGATGATTTGATTAATTTCATGAAGGCCGAAGCATTAGCCTTAAAGGATTGGATGCGGATTCCGGGCCCGGCCCAGGGCCGATTCCGGGTCCGAGAATTAGCTTTGCGGCAAGGACACAAGACCAAACCCCTCGGTTTGTCGAGATAGAGGGCTTGTTGGAAAGAGGGAACGTTCCCTCTTTCCAACGCGCCCACTATCTTGGAAAACAGACGAGTTTGCGATGCGAAGAATCCGACAAAGCAATCTGTCAGGCCCAGAATCCGGCCAGGATCCAAGGTCC
>JABSPI010000395.1 GCA_013214365.1 Erythrobacter sp. | reverse complement strand
TCCGAAGTGCGATCCGCCAAAATCGGCGAAATGGTGATGGCTGGCCTCAAGCAAATCGATGCGGTCGCCTATATTCGCTTTGCCAGCGTCTACCGCGATTTTTCCGAAGCGCGCGATTTCGAAGAATTCGCCAGCAGCGTGCAGGACGCGGCGAAAGAGTGATGTCGAACGCCCCCGTCATCGTGCTGGTGCGCCCGCAATTGGGCGAAAATATCGGCAAGGCCGCACGCGCCATGCTCAATTTCGGGCTGACCGAAATGCGGCTGGTCAATCCGCGCGATGGCTGGCCCAACCCCTCGGCAGGGCCTGCCGCATCCGGCGCGGATATCGTGCTCGACCAAGCAAAGGTCTACGCCACAACCGCTGACGCTGTGGCCGATTGCGAACATGTCTATGCCACCACAGTGCGCAAGCGCGGCGTGACAAAGCCGGTGGTCGGCGCCGATGGCGCGGCGCGGTTGATCCATTCGCAACCGGGGCGTCATGCGATTTTGTTCGGCCGCGAGGCGTCGGGTCTGGAAACCGAGGATGTGGCGCTGGCGCGGCACATTCTGACTGTTCCGATCAATCCTGAATTCGGGTCGCTCAATCTGGCGCAGGCGGTGATTCTCGCAGCCTATGAATGGTCGCGCATCGGGCGCGAGCAGGCCGAGAATACAGGGCCGCTGGTGCAACCCACCGCTGAGGAGGAACTGCTTCCCCCCGCACCGCAAGATGATCTTGAGGGTTTGATCGCTCACTTTGAAAAACTGCTCGCCCCGCGCGGATATTTCTTTCCCGAAAGCCGGCGCGAGGCGACTGCGCGCACCTTGCGCAGTGTTTTGACCAAGCCGGGCTGGAACCATCTCGAAGTGCGCACGTTACGCGGTATATTAAGCACTCTAGAAAGGCCGGAGCGCACGTCTGACTAGCGCCGGGTCCGCAAGCAATTAATGGGTCTAGACAATACAGTTTCTCCCCGTTAGCCACCTCCCCCTCCTTCCCAACAAATTATTGAGATCATTGATGATTTTTACTTCCCCTCGCGCTGCGCTGGCAGCCGTTCTTGTACTTGGCACGCCGCTGATCGCCAGCCCTGCGATCGCCGATACCGACGTTAAAGAGCAAGCCGCAGCGCCGGCCCCTGAAGCCCCGGAAACGGCCTCGCAAACAGATGAAAATGTCGCTGCAAACACCGCAGCTCAAAACGCACCTGCCCCCGCCGCAGACGAGCAGCCCGAGGCCGCCACGCAAGCCGAAGAAGAGGCCGTCACCTGCCGCTATATCCGCCTCGATATGTCGAGCCGCCGCAAGACCCGCGTGTGCCGCACAGCCGAAGGTTGGCGCCAGCTTAACCAGCAACGCTAAACGGCGGTTCAACTCGAACTTGACGAGCGCTGGCGCGCAAGCTAATGGCGCGCCTTCGCAATTGGCCCCGCACCCCGGTGAAGCGGTGGCCGCGCATAGAGAACGTTCTCAAGCGGTGCGATGCCGGGTTCAACGCTCACCAAATGGGTGGGCCTGCAAATTTGAAGGAAAGACTTATGTCGAAGCGCAAGAGCGCCAAGCACAAACTTGACCGCCGGATGGGCGAAAACATCTGGGGTCGTCCCAATTCTCCGGTCAACAAGCGTTCTTACGGCCCGGGCCAGCACGGCCAGCGTCGCAAGAGCAAGATGAGCGATTTCGGCCTGCAGCTGCGCGCCAAGCAAAAGCTCAAAGGCTATTACGGCGATGTGACCGAGAAGCAGTTCCGTTCGACCTATAAAGACGCCACCAAGATGAAGGGCGACACCGGTCAGAACCTCATCGGCCTGCTTGAGCGTCGTTTGGACATGATCGTGTACCGCGCCAAATTCGCGCCGACGATCTTTGCCGCACGTCAAATCGTGTCGCACGGCCACATCTATGTGAACGGTGTGAAGTGCAACATTGCAAGCCGTCGCTGCGATGTGGGCGATGTCATCAGCCTGGGCAGCAAAGCCAAGGAAATGGCTCTCGTCATCGAAGCGCAAAGCCTGCCCGAGCGTGAAATTCCCGACTATGTCGTGCCTGAAGGCAATGACAAGGTCGCCTTCACCCGCGTGCCCAAGCTCGACGAAGTGCCCTACCCGGTCACCATGGAACCCAACCTCGTGGTCGAGTTCTACTCGCGTTAAGCCCCGAGCGGCTTTTCGAAGCGAAGAATTACGGGCGGTCCTGCGGGGCCGCCCTTTTCTTTTGGTGATCCGATTATCGATTTTTGGGGGATCGTACGTGTAAGGGATCTGCGTTTTACGCACCTAAGCCGAATTTCTGCTTACGACCCAGTTGCGGACGTTGAGTCATTAGCATGCAAGTGGAACGCCATCGCTGTCTGTCCCAGTCCAACTAC
>JABSPI010000394.1 GCA_013214365.1 Erythrobacter sp. | reverse complement strand
CCCTTGACCGCCATGGGTTCAAGGAAGCGCGCGACATCTTCCTGTGTGTAACCAAAGGCTTGCTGGCGTTGCAGCAGGCTGGTCTCGCTCACCGGGACTTCGGACAATTCGGGTTCGATTTCGCTGATATCAGCGAGCTTGAACTGCGCTTTGTCGAGCCATTTGGCGTAAGGTTCGGAACCTGCAAGATCGGCTTTGAGCTCTTCATCCTCGATGATCCGCCCCTGTTCGAGGTCGATCAACAACATCTTGCCCGGCTGCAAACGCCATTTGCGGGTGATGTCTTCTTCGGCAAAGGGCAACACGCCGCTTTCCGAGGCGAGGCAGACAATATCGTCCTTGGTCACGCAAAAGCGCGCCGGGCGCAGGCCATTGCGGTCCAAAGTCGCGCCGATCTGGCGGCCATCGGTGAAACACACCGCCGCCGGGCCGTCCCATGGCTCCATCAATGCCGCGTGATATTCGTAAAATGCGCGCAGATCGGGATCCATCTGGTCGTGCTGGCCCCACGCCTCGGGGATCAACATCATCATCGCATGGGCAAGGCTATATCCCCCCGCCAACAGCAATTCGAGCGCATTGTCGAGACAGGCCGTGTCCGATTGGCCATGCGGGATCAACGGCCACATCTTGTCCAGATCCGGACCCAGCAGCTCGCTTTCCATCGTGCGGCGGCGGGCATTCATCCAGTTCACATTGCCGCGCACCGTGTTGATTTCGCCATTATGCGCGATGAAGCGGAACGGATGCGCCAGACGCCAGCTGGGGAAGGTGTTGGTCGAGAAACGCTGGTGCACCAGGCCAAAGGCGCTGACGCAGTCGGGGTCGCGCAAATCGTCGTAAAAGGATTGCACCTGGGTCGCCAGCAACAGCCCCTTATAGACAATCGTTCGGGTCGACAGGCTCGCCATATAGGTCTGGGTGAGGCCGGGCAGGTCATGCTTTTGCGCGAGCTTTGCCAGCGGGTTGAGCGATTGCTTGCGGATCGCCAGCAATTTGCGTTCAAACGCATCCTGATCGGCGCAATTCTCGCCGCGCGCGATCACCGCCTGTTCGATCACCGGCATCGAGGCGATCACCGCATCGCCCAGCCCCTCGAGCGTGACCGGCACTGTGCGCCAACCGATCAGGCGCTGGCCTTCCTTGGCGGCGAGTTTTTCAAACCGTTCTTTGACAAAATCGCGCGCCGCATCGTCTTGCGGCAGGAAACACATCGCCACCGCGTAATCGCCCTCAGCCGGGAGCGTGTGCGAATTGTCCTTTGCCCAGCGTGCGATCAGGGCGTGCGGGATCTGCATCAACAAACCCGCGCCATCGCCCAGCAATGGATCCGCGCCAACCGCGCCGCGATGGTCGAGCTTTTCGAGGATCTCGAGCGATTGCTCAACGATCGAATGGCTGCGCTCGCCCTTGATATGGGCGATCATGCCTACTCCGCAGGCGTCGTGTTCATTGGCGGGGTCGTACAGACCCTGGGAGGAGGGGTATCCCATGGCAAATGTCCGTTCTGTCAGATACCTTTGCCGGAGCGATCCGACCAAGCGGCTCAAGGCAAAGGCGTGGTGTCGAGCGCACACGGCTGGCTCGCCGCGACCGCGCTGGAGGGTTCGCTACCCTATTGCCGAGCCTCGCTTCATTTTGCAACCGCGAAAAGCGCATTAAAATTACACAGCGCTAAAGCTCGGCTTTAGTTTGTTGCGCAAACGGGCCTTTTGCGAGTCGTTTTCAGCCTTTTTGGCGCCTTATGCCGCCCGCCGCAGAGCCTATGCCGCGCCGCGCAGCGATTGCAATTTGGCCAAAGCCTGGCGCAATTCGCGCTCGGTGTGATCAATCGCGCCCTCCGGCAGGCCGGATGCGCCTGCGGCATGGCCTGATGTGCCTGCGGCATGGCTTGATGCGCCTGCGGCGTGGCCGGCCGCGCCGCGCCCAATGTCATGCCCGGCCGGGTCAAACCCGCTTTCGGTGAACAAGGTCAGCGCTTTGAGCGCCTCGGCCAATGCAGCGTCGCGGCCATTCTGGGCAAAATCACCGCGCACGCGGGCGCTGTTCTGGTGGTCGTGGAGCGCCCCGGCAAACCGTTCGACCATTTGCACCAGGCTCAATTCGCTGGTCGGGATCTGGCGCAGCTTTTCAAGCGCGCTGGGTGAGACCGGCGGCGCGCCAGCGGGCCTTAAGTCCGGTTCGGGTGCCGATTGGGATTTGGGCGGTTCGGGCGCGGTGGTGTCATGCATTTGAGCAGGAGCGGGGCGCGGATCGCCCCCTTCATCGCCGCGCCGGGCGGGCACAGGGGGCGGCGCCAGCGCACCGGGCGACACCTGGGTCAGGCTCCATGCCGATCCAGACGCTTTGGGCTCTGCTTTG
>JABSPI010000393.1 GCA_013214365.1 Erythrobacter sp. | reverse complement strand
GCGCGCTAAAGTGTCGGCCAAACCTCAAGGAGACCCACGCAATGCCCAGTGCCCCGCGCGCCAATTTGATCAATGCACTTGTTCTGATCGCCATGTCGGCATGGGCCTATCTGGCCTCCGCCACGCCCTCTTTCACCGCGCTGATCCCGGCGGGTTTCGGGCTGGCTCTTTTCGCCTGCCAATCGGGGGTGGCCAAGGAAAACAAAGTGGTGGCGCATATTGCGGTGCTGTTGACGCTGGTGGTGTTTGCGGCGCTGTTCATGCCGATGAACGGGGCAATCGGACGCGGTGATCCGGTGGCGATCGGGCGGGTCGGGGTGATGATGCTGACCAGCCTGATCGCTATGATCGCCTTCATCGCGAGTTTCCGCGCGGCGCGAAAAGCGCGCGAGGCGGGCGAGGGGTAAATCCCAGCGGTGCGATGAAACCCGCGTTCAATCAGCGTGTCCCGGACCCCGAATTCCGATCCATGGCTGCGGGTTTCTTCAACATGCTTCCATCGCTTACTTTCTGGGAGACCTTGGACGATATGTCACGAGGTTGCTCGATCACTTACAATTATGACATTATGACCTTCTCATGGGACGACGCCGATGACGTTCCACCTGCCGGTTTCGTGCTGTTTGAGCTGTTTGAAGATCGTGAATTGGTCGCTGCTCAAGATTTCATGTCGATTGTCCGCACGGCCATAGCGGCAGAAGCGAAGGGCAATCGCGAGCAAGTGCAAAAAGGTGAGCAGATTCTGGAAAGGATCGCGGCACGGTTAAACTGCAGCTGAGATTTTCCTACACGAGCTTGCTTTGATAGGATTGCGCCCGTTTCATCGAACCGCATAAAGCCCCGCCATCTGGCGGGGCTTTGGCGTTTTTGGAGCTTGGTATGGAAATACCCGCCCCGGATGTACTTCATCAACTTGCATACTTTGCAAGTTTGCCCTGTGCGAGCGCCTGCGCGGCGGTCACTCTGTGCTTGCATTTGGACCAAAAACCGCTATTTGCGCCGCTTCTCGTCACATCGACGCGAAACCGTGCGGGAGGTTGGATCGATAATCCGGCTGCTCGACCGCTTAACATGAGAGCGCTTTCAAACCGGATCACCGGTGCGCTCGACAGTGCGAAAGGAGGCCAGTGATGGCCAAGAAAATCGAAGGCTATATCAAGCTGCAAGTGCCTGCGGGCACCGCAAACCCTTCTCCCCCGATCGGCCCGGCTCTGGGTCAGCGCGGCGTCAACATCATGGAATTCTGTAAGGCGTTTAACGCCGCGACGCAGGACCTTGAAAAGAACGCCCCGATCCCGACCACGATCACCGTCTATGCGGACCGTTCGTTCACTTTCACCACCAAAACCCCGCCGGCATCTTTCCTGCTGAAGAAGGCAGCCAAGATCAAATCGGGTTCGGGTGAACCGAACAAAACCAAAGTGGGCAAGATCACCCACGCCCAGCTCAAAGAAATCGCCGAGGTCAAAATGAAAGACCTCAATGCGAATGACATCGACGCTGCTGTGAAAATCATCGAAGGCTCCGCACATGCGATGGGCCTCGAAGTGGTGGAGGGCTGAACCCATGGCGAAACAAACCAAAAAGCAAAAGACCCTGGCGCAGCTCGACAGCGAGAAGCTCTACACGGTCGAAGAAGCGATCGCGACCCTGCGCGAGCACAAGGCGAAGTTTGACGAAACCGTTGAGCTTTCGATCAATCTCGGGGTGGACCCGCGTCACGCAGACCAGATGGTTCGCGGCATGATCTCGCTGCCGGCTGGCACCGGCAAGGACGCCAAGGTTGCAGTGTTCGCCCGCGGCGACAACGCCGATAAGGCCACCGCTGCTGGCGCTGACAAGGTTGGCGCAGAAGATCTGATGGAAGACATGCAGAACGGCAATCTCGATTATGACCGCGTGATCGCCACGCCGGACATGATGGGTGTGGTTGGCCGTCTGGGTAAGCTGCTTGGCCCCAAAGGCCTGATGCCGAACCCCAAGCTGGGCACTGTCACGCCGAATGTGGAACAGGCCGTGAAGGACGCCAAGGGCGGCCAGGTCGAATTCCGCGTCGAGAAAATGGGCATCATCCATTCCGGCATCGGCAAGCTGTCGTTCAAGGACGAAGACCTCAAGGCAAACTTTGACGCGCTGACGCAAGCTGTGGTCAAGGCCAAGCCGTCGGGCGCCAAGGGCAAATATGTCCAGAAGATCTCGCTCACCTCGACCATGGGTCCGGGTCTCAAGATCGACATGGCGCAGGTCGAAGGCGCGTAAATACGCAGCCGAACACTGGCACATACTGGCCACGCCTTAACCGGCGACAATTGGCCGGGCTGATATGAAAAGGGGCTGGAAGGCATCGCGCTTCCGGCCCCTTTTTCGTG
>JABSPI010000392.1 GCA_013214365.1 Erythrobacter sp. | reverse complement strand
TCCACCTCACCTCAATCTCACCGGATCTCTCCCCATCTCACTTCAATCTCACCTCAATCTTACCCCTCCTCACCCGATCCCATCTCAATATCAGACAACCTCACCTCAAAATAACCTTAATACGACCCGATCTCACCCAATCTCACCCGATGTCACCTAATTCCATCCAATATCATCCAATCTTGCTTCAATCTCACCCAATTTCATCCAATCTGATATCAATCTCATCAAATTTCATCCAATATGATTCAATAGCACCCGATCTCATAGAATCTCACCCGACCTCACCTCAATATCACCCGATCTCACTCAATCCCACCTAAATCTTACCTAATCTCACAGAACATCAGCTCAATCTCACCAGATTTCACCCGATCTCACATCAATATCATCTCAACCTCACCCGATCTCACCTAGTCTCACCTAATCTCACCTCAATATCACTTCAATCTGACTGGATCTCACCCCAATCTTACCCCAACCTGACCCGATCCCACCCCGAACTCAGCCAATATCATCTGATATCACCCCAATCTCATCCAACCTCATCCAATGTCACCTCAATCTCACCCAATATCACTCAATACAACTTCAATTCCACCAAATATAATTAAAGATCGTCCAGTCTGACGTCAATGTCACAGAATGCGATTCAATCTCGCCAACTCTCACACAATCTCAGCCAATCTCACATCCGTCTCACCCAATTCCACCCGATACAACCTCAATCACACTCAATCTCACGTCAATGTCACTTCATCTCACTTCATACCACCTCAATCACACATCATCTCACCTCAATCTCACACCAATATCACCTGAATATCGCATCAATCTCAACTCAATATCACTTCATGTGTAATTGAGGTGAGATGGGGTAAGACTGAAGTAAGTTTGAGAACATAGATGAAGTGAGATGATGAAATCCAAGTTCCGCCTTATACATAGTGGGGAAGCGGGGACGGGCAGCAGCTGCGTCTGGCCGTGCCGCTGCGGCTGCGGCGGCAGCAGGTGCCACGAATGGGGAAGTGGGATCCCGCATACACCAGCTCATCTGAGGTGGTTTGATCTGATCTGAGCTGATCTGGAGCCGATCGGGAGCCGATCCCAGCTGATGTGATCTGTGTTTGTCTGGGCTGATCTGCCAGAGCCGAGATTGTCTGGGCCGATCCTTTGCTTTTCCATGGGTTTGTCGTCGACAGAACTGTCCAACAATTTGTCGCCGATGATAATCGCCCAACAAAATGTCAGCCTTGCTTCGGCCTTGCTTCAACCTTGATTCACCCTTGCGTCGGCCTTGCTTTGGCCTTGCTTCGCCCTTGCTTCGACCTTGCTCTGCAACCCTACTTCAGCCTTGCTGCAGTCTTCCTTCAACATTCCTACGCCGTTGCTTCAGCCTTGCTGCAGCCCTGCTGCCCTGCTGCCCTGCTTCTGCATTGCTTCAACGCTGCTCCATCCCTGCTTCACCCACTCACCCGTCCACACACCCAGCGCCGGCTTAGCCGGGAACTATCCATCTTGGACGGGGGTTAGCGGTGTGTGTGTCCTCCAGGGTCCCTGTGTTTAGGAGCGGGTCGGCCGGAGTCTGCCCCCCTGCCTGCCCGCCTGCGTGCGTGCGTGCCTGCCTGCCAGCTCGTCCGCGTGCACGCCTGCCTGTCTGCCCGCCCCCCGCTCGCCTGTGTGCGTGACTGCCCGCGACAGCCACCGTGCCCTTGCGCATAGATTCTCCAAAGAAAAAGTACGAAATCCGCTTTTGGGCTGAATTTGTACTTTGTGTTTTTTGTCCAACAAATTTTGTGTTTGTCCATTTTTGTTCAACAAATATCAGATTTGTTCAACAAATCCTTAGTTGCTTTTTGTGTTTTTGTTCAACAAATTTCATTTATTCAGCAAATTTAAAGTTGTTCAACAAATAAAAAGTCAGAATCCGGAATTTGTCCGTTGTGTTTTTTGTCCAACAAATTTTGTCCAACAAAGTACAAATTCCCGCAACATTTTGTTGCCCATTTTAATTTGTCCAACAAAATTTGTTGGACACTTTTCAAAGTCCTTCAAAAACCTTGGACAAAATTTGTGTTTTGTTGTTTGTTGGACATTTGTGGACAAATTCCAGTGGACAAAAAACACAAATTTTGTGTTTTGTACTTTTTGTTGGACAGTTTCCAAGAAATTTGTGTTTTTTGTTATTTTTGTCCAACAAAATTTGTCCATCGGCCCGGAATTGTCCAACAAATATGGACAAAATTTGTGTTTGTCCAACAAATTTTGTTGGACACTTTCGTGATTTTTTGTGTTTTGTGTTTTTTGTCCAACAAAATTTGTGTTTTGTTGGACACTTTTTTGGAAAAGTACAAAATTTGTGTTTTGTGTT
>JABSPI010000391.1 GCA_013214365.1 Erythrobacter sp. | reverse complement strand
GGTGAATATTGGCAAGCGCGGAGCGCAGCAGCGGATTGGTCGGACGCGGCAGGCGGCGCGCCAAGCCGGCGTTTACAACGCCGCTTCCATCTCCGCGCGCGCTGGTTTGCAGCAGGTCGGCCGTGCTGGCGACCGAGGCGGTGACGGCAATCACCGATTGTTCAAATTGGGTGGCGATATCGGCATAGGCTGCCTTGCGCTCTTCTTGCAGTGCATTGCGGACCTTTTCGGCCTCTTCCTGCTCGTGGTGCAGAGTGTTGATCGCCTCTTCAAGCCGGGCGGTGGTCGCTTGCAATTCCTTGCTCTGAGCGTGCGAGCGCAGACGATCAATCTCGATCCGGCGCAGCAAAGTGGCAAGGCTGCGGCTGATCCAGCACAACACCGCGCCGATCAATCCCACCGCGATAACGTGGAAAATCAGCCTTATCATGTCGGTCCCGGTCCCCGCCACATAGCCGGCAATACCAACCGAGCCGATGATGTGGTTGAGCACCATAATCGAACAGGCCGCCAAAATCGGGCGGATATCCAGCAGCAGGGTCAAAGCCGCCAGAGCAATGAAGAAATAGAGGTGGAGATCGATCTGCCACAGCGAATCGTGCATCCCGAACCGCACCACGACAGGCAACATCGCGGCCACAATCCCGGTGATGATGCGCGCCAACACATCGCTGCGCGTCATAATCGCAGCCCATGTCGGCAACATGCTCAGCACGGCGCACACGCATGCCGCGGTGACCGCCGCCTTGCCATATGTCACCGCCATAACCGCCAGAAAACAGGTGGCGATCCAGCCGCCAATCGCGACCAGAAGAATGCCGCGCTGGCGCAGGTCGTCGACCGAAGCGATCATCGGATTTGCCCCTCATTAACAGATATATAGGACGGTATTTTCATGTGATATGACATGATCGCGGCGCCGCCATGATCGCGATCAGGCGCGATCATCGGCAAGCGGATATGCGAAGGGCCGCGCATCGGCCGTGGCGCTGGAACAGAGCGCGGCCCAAAGGGCGGTGCAGGCGCGATTGCCGGCGCAGGCACCGCCGCCTCCCAGGCTCGCGCATTGCGGCCTATCTCAAAATCTCTCCATGCACCCATCGCGCATGGTATCGCCGATTTGTGTTAGCGCAGTTTTGGCGCGCGCCTGCGTAACTCTCCCTCGGGGAAAGTGCCTAGGGCGCAATAGCCGATCCTCGCGCCGCATCACGCCGCATTGCCGCGATATCAGCCGTTTGCAGGTCGCAGAGACCTAGCGGAAGGGCGGTTCGTTAAAGGCGCGCAATTTGCGGCTGTGCAAGCGGTCGCCGGCATCGCGCAACTGCGCCACCGCCTCCAGCCCGATTTGCAAATGGGCCGCGATCGCCTCTTCGTAGAATTTGTTCGCCTGACCGGGCAATTTGATCTCGCCATGCAGCGGCTTGTCCGACACGCATAAAAGCGTCCCATAGGGCACGCGGAAACGATAGCCTTGCGCCGCGATCGTCGCGCTCTCCATCTCCACCGCAATCGCGCGGCTGTGCGAGAAACGCTGCGCGCTGGAGGAATAGTGCAATTCCCAATTGCGGTCATCGGTGGTCACCACGGTGCCGGTGCGCATACGCTGTTTGATATTGGCGCCCTGAACCCCGGAGACCGCCTCGGCTGCGCTGGCGAGGGCCAATTGCACCTCGGCGATGGGCGGGATGGGAATTTCGGGCGGCAACACATTGTCGAGCACATGGTCGTCGCGCAAATAGGCATGGGCGAGCACGAAATCACCGATCTTCTGGCTCGATCGCACCCCGCCGCAATGGCCGATCATCATCCATGCATGCGGGCGCAGAACCGCAAGGTGGTCGCAGATCGTTTTGGCATTGGACGGGCCCACCCCGATATTGACCAAAGTGATCCCTTTCCCATCCTCGCGGATCAGGTGGTAGGCGGGCATTTGGTGTTTGCGCCATGCGGTGTCGTTCAATTGGGCCTGGGCGTTGTCGGTCCGATGGCTAATATCCAACCCCGCGGCCCCTTTGAGCGCGGTGTAGCCGGTGCCATCGGCGCTCTCGCTGAGCTGCTGCGCGCCCCAATTGACGAATTCATCGACATAGCGGTGATAATTGGTGAACAGGATAAAGTCCTGAAAATCCTCCACCTTGGTGCCGGTATAATGCGCCAGACGCGCCAGCGAATAATCAGTGCGCAGCCCGTCAAACAGCGACAAGGGCATGTCGGCATCGTCATCAAATTCGATCCCGTCGGCCAATTCATCACCGATCAGCGCAAGGTCGGTCGAGGGGAAATATTGCGCAATCTCGGCCGGAGCGATCCCCTGCATCGCGGCCCCGGCATCGCCATCGAGCACATAGGGGAAGGGGATTTCCTGGCGCGAGCG
>JABSPI010000390.1 GCA_013214365.1 Erythrobacter sp. | reverse complement strand
CAGGACGATGAGCGGCCCGATTTCGGGCGCAAGGATCACGAGGATCACGGCGACCCAGAGCCTTAGCCGCTGGGGGTCCTATGCTCTGGGGGGGCTTGGGCGCTCTGGGTCTTAGGCTCTGGCGGTTTGATGCCGGTTGGGCACGCTTTCGCTGGTGTTGAGCGCGTTGATCGCGGCGTGGACGCGGGCTTCCATTTCGGCGCGCGGCAGACCGGCGGGGATCATCTCGCCCACACGGTAAGTGATCGTGCCGGGCTGTTTGATCAGGCGGTGATAATTGGGCCCGCTATCCACCGCGATCGGCACGACGGGCAGGCCCAGCAATTTGTAAATCCCGGCAAAACCCGATTGCAGGGGCGGTTCTTGCCCGTGCGGGACCCGGGTGCCTTCGGGAAAGATCACCAGCGGGCGGCCTTCGGCGATGCGTTGCCGGGCCGAGGCGATCATATCGCGCAGCGCCCTTGCGCCTTTATCGCGCGCCACCGGAACCAGGCCATAGACCCTCGCCGAATAGCCCCAGCCCGGGATCATGAACAATTCGCGTTTGGCAAACACGGTGGGAAAGGCGAACAGGCGCGGCAGGTCGATCGCTTCGAAAAAGCTCTCATGCTTGACTGCGATCAGCACCGGCTCATCAGGGATCGCCCCTTCTTGGACAATCGCAATGCCGAGCAGATTGTGAACGCACCAACGATGCCACGCCCCCCACATGGCGACCACTTGTTTGAGCCGCTCACGCCCGAACGGGATCGCCAGCAGCGATGCAATCACCATCACGGCGCTGAGCCCGTAAAACAGGGCGTAAAACACAAGGGAACGCAGAGCAGACAAACAAGGGAGCCTTAAAAACACACATATATGGCGCGAATCGCGTCCGCCTATCAATAGCCGAACGCGCTTGCCACAAAACTGGCGATCAGCTTGTGATATTCAAGAAACAGACTGGCGAGGCTGGGTTCGGATCGCACCGCATCGCGCACCACCACCACCGAGGCGGGCAAAGTGCGGTCCAATTCGCCCGCCGCGCGCGCCATATGCCAGTCGGTTGTGACCAGCCTCAGCGAGCCGATCCGATTGGCCGCGACCCAATCGGCGGTTTCGGTGGCATTGGTGCGGGTGTCGACCGCGCGAAAGCCCAGCGTGACACAGCAATCCATGGTCGCTTGATCGACTTCGAACTCGGCCGCAAATTCGCCCGGCGTGACTTCGGGGTCGACCCCGGTGACCAGCAATTTGGGGGCGAGCCCTGCATCCACCACGTCCAACCCTTGAGCGATCCGTCCCGCCCCGCCGGTCGGGACAATCACCGCATCGGTTGCGATATCACCGGCCGGGCGCGGCAATGTGACGGCAAACACCAAAAAGCCCAAGGCCCAGGCCAGCATTGCTGCGGCCGCAAGGTAACGGATTTTCGCCATGGTCTGTTCCAGCGCGGCTCCTACAGCATCGATCTCAGCGCGAAGCCGATGGTTATACGCCCGGTTATGAGCGCCAGCAAAACGCCCGCCACCGGGATCGCCCCGATCACCAGCCAATCGCCCCATTTGAGCCCGCCGCCGCCGATCATCCCGCTGTCGAGCGCAGCAAATTGTTGACCCAGCAGCCACACCGCAGCCAGCCCCAGACCCAGCCCGACCAGCGCGCCAAATGTGGCATCGCGCAGGACCGAGCGTTGAAATATCTGGGTCACTTGCGCATCGGTCCCGCCGAGCAAATGGATGATTTCCACCGTATCGCGGTGATTGGCAAAGGCGGTGCGCGACGCCAGCCAGACCGCCGCCGCCGTGGCAAAACCAACCAAAGCAATCAACGCCAGCGCCAGATATTGCAGCGCCAAAAGCGCATCATAAACCGGTTTGAGCCAATCCGATTGGGCATCAATCCGTGCCTCGCCCGAGAGCGGCGCGAGCGCTGTGTCGAGCAGGTTTTGCAATTGTGCCGCGTCTGCGGCGGACACTTGGCGGGTCAATTCGACATCGATCAGAGCCGGGATCGGGACATCCTCCCCCACCGCGCCAGCGCCCAGCCAGGGTTCAAGCAGGCGTTGCAATTCGACCTCCGGCACCACTTTGAGGCTGCTGACCAAGGGGTGGCCGGTGAGCGCATTGGTCGCTGCCTCGATCTGCGCGGCGCGCGCATCGGGCTCGGCCTCGATGATTTGCACCGTGACCGCATCGGACAGGTCGGCGCGGGCATTGTCGGCCAGATTGCGCAGCGCCAATCCCCCCGATGCCGCGATCACCACCAGCGCGATCAGGATCGCAATCACCCAGGGTATGGGCCCACCAAAGCGGGTTTGCGGCAGCAAGCGCGAGCTCACTTTACCACCCAGCGGGCCTGATCTGGCACTGGCTCCTGTGCTGCGGTCTTGCGGG
>JABSPI010000389.1 GCA_013214365.1 Erythrobacter sp. | reverse complement strand
GGCCCATTCGCGCCAGCTCATGCCCGCCGCTCAGAGCCGCTCTGGCTCAAAGGCTTTCCGCGACCGCATCGGGGATTTCGTAATTGCCCCAAACGGTTTGCACATCGTCATCATCTTCAAGCGCGTCGATCAATTTTAACAAAGTGCCCGCGCCTTTTGCATCCATCTCGACAGTGAGATTGGGCTTCCAAGCCAGCTTGACTTCCTTGGCTTCGCCCAGAGTTTTTTCCAGTTCCGAAGAAACCCCGTGCAGATCTTCAGAAGCGGTCCAGATCGTATGGCCGTCTTCAGAAGATTCAATGTCTTCTGCGCCCGCTTCCATCGCCGCTTCCAGAACCGTGTCCTCATCGCCGGCTTCCACGCCATATTCGATCAGGCCCAAACGCTCAAACCCGTGCGCAACCGAACCTTCCGTGCCCAGATTGCCGCCATTTTTGCTGAACGCGGTGCGCACAGCGGTGGCGGTGCGGTTGCGGTTGTCGGTGAGCGCTTCGACGATAATCGCGCTGCCGCCCGGGCCATAACCTTCATAGCGCACCTCTTCGTAATTCTCGCCATCGGCCGCGCTCGCCTTGTCGATCGCACGCTGGATGTTGTCCTTGGGCATGGACTGCCCTTTGGCGGTGTTGATCGCGAGCCGCAGGCGCGGGTTCATATCGGGATCAGGCGCGCCCATTTTCGCCGCCACTGTGATCTCGCGGCTAAGCTTTGAAAACAGGTTGGAGCGTTTCTTATCCTGCGCCCCTTTGCGGTGCATGATGTTTTTAAATTTGGAATGGCCTGCCATGGTAACTCTTTTTGCGTAAGTCTATTATCAGGATCGCTTTAGCGAGAATGAGGAAGCCACGCATTAGCCGCATGAGTGACATGACCACAAGACCCATCACCAAACCGGAAAGCGATTCCACAATTGGCGACGGCGATTTGGCCATGCCAGCGCCCGCGACCAGCATGGCGCAAGAATGGCGCCGGTTCGGCAATTTTCTGAAAGCCCCCACACTCGATCCCAATGGCAGCTTTAGGTCCCCTTTGGTCACTCTTGGGCGCGTTTATGCACTCGATCTCGTGATTATGCTTGGGCTTTTGACACTCGCCGCGGTGGTGATGGCCGCCGGGATCGAATTGCCGCGCACTGCGATCGCCGATATGCAAATCACTCCTATGCTTATCGCATTGGTCATCATCGGCGCACCAGTGATGGAGGAATTGATCTTCAGAGGCTGGCTCAGCGGGCGACCTGGCTGGCTCGCTGCGATCATTATCTTTGGTGCCGCTGGTCTGGGCGCCGCCTTCTGGGCCGCCGGGCACACCGGGGAGGCCGCACAAGCCGGCACAGCGGGGATCATAATCCTTGCCCTGCTGGCGTCGGGAATCGTCGCCATCACCCTGCGAAATCGCCCGGTCATGGCGTGGTTCAGGGCGATTTTCCCGTTGATGTTTTGGCTGTCTGCCCTTGGCTTTGCTTTGGTCCATCTCGCCAATTTCGATGCGACGGTATGGTACGCAGCGCTGCCCCTCGTGCTGCCGCAGCTAATCCTAGGATCAATGGCGGGCTATGTGCGGGTACAGGTCGGGCTGTGGGCGGCCATGGCATTGCATGCCGCGCACAATGCAACCGCGTTAGCAATTGCGACACTCGCAATGGAAATGGGCGCGGGCTAGGTCCTTACACCTTCACTGCGGTTCCGCTGGCCGATACCATCAGCATCGAGCCCGTGCCGCCGACCACTTCATAGTCGAGGTCAATTCCGACAACCGCATTGCCACCGCGCTCTGCGCATTCGGCTTGCAATTCCTGGATCGCTTGGTTGCGAGCATCGGCAAGAATGCGTTCATAGCTGCCCGAACGCCCACCCACGACATCGCGTACGCTGGCAAAAAGGTCACGCACCAGATTGGCCCCGACAATCACCTCGCCCACGACAATTCCGCAATATTCTTGTATCGGCTTGCCTTCGATTGTGTGCGTGGTGGTTACGATAACGCCGCGCGCGTCGGCCCATGGTCCTGGCATAAATTTCCCTCTCTGTGTTGGTGTATTACCAATGTAGTACGCAACGGCCGAAGTTCAAGACCCGCTCAAGCCCGCACGCACCTCGGCCACGCCGGCTTCGAGAACTTCATCTCGTCGCGCTCGAATGCCATCCAAGGAGAGCTCCACCGGAATATCAGGCAGAACTCCGATATTGTGATGCACACTCCCATCCTCGTTAATGACTTTTAGACCAGTGAAAACTAGCCGATATCCGCCCGGTACATCGAACAAGGTTATGTCCCCATTGGCGCCGGCGCTGGGCCGCCCGACAATCCGTGCCAACGCATTGCCCTTAATTGTGCCAAGATCGGATTCGGGCCGACTGGCAGCGTTTTCATCCAT
>JABSPI010000040.1 GCA_013214365.1 Erythrobacter sp. | reverse complement strand
AAACACGCCTCACCCAAAGCATCGCGGCCATAGCCTGTGAGAACATGAAACAGATCATGCGTGTCGCGCAGGCGGTCGAAATACCATTGCGCCAAATCCTGCGGCAAATCTTCTGGCGGGGCCCAAGCGTGGCTTTCGGCAACCAGACCCGCCGCGCTCAACCCCTCACGCTTCATAAAGCGCATGTAATGTTTGCCGACCGAATTTTCAGGCAGATCAGCCCAGCGCGCATGGTCATCCAGCATCGCCGGAATATCCACCTCATCGCGCAGAAAACGTTGGCCATCTGCCGAGCGGACAAAATCTTCCGCTTGGCGCAGCGCCTTTTTCCCCTTGGTCGCCTCGATAATATGGAACACCTGCTCGGTGTCTTCCTTATCCTCGACCAGCTTGCCAAAATGGTGCAGCACTTTGCGTGGCTGAAATCCCGACACGGTGCGGTCGGTTGCAATCATCGGGCGATCGATCAATGCCATTGCGATGTCTTCCTAGAAGAGGGTTCTAATATGAGCTTTCGACGCTTACTTACATCAATGTCAGTAAGCGGTCAAGACGACCCGATATGGGCAACCTTTCTTTTCTGTCTGAGCATGTCATAGAGGCAAATATGAAAGAACATGATACGATCCCCTACGCGCTTGAAACGCTCCCCAATGATGAAAGCATTGTCCGCGCCGAGGCGCTGCGTGACCGATTGAAGGAGCGCCGCACCTGCCGCTATTTCTCGGACGAGCAGGTCCCGCGCGAAGTGATCGAGGCCGCGATCGAGGCGGCCGGAACCGCGCCCAATGGCGCCAATCATCAACCCTGGCACTTTGCGGTTGTGTCTTCGCCGGAAAAGAAGCGCGCCATCCGCGAGGCCGCAGAAGCCGAAGAGCGCCGCTTTTACGGCGAGGATGGGGACAANCCCAAAGCCAGCGATGAATGGCTCGGCGCGCTCAAGGATTTGGGCACGGATGCAGAAAAACCGTTTCTGGAAACCGCGCCCTATCTGATTGTTGTGTTCGCCCAGCGCAAAGGCGGCATTGACGAGGATGGGAAAACCCAAAATTACTATGTCAATGAAAGCGTCGGCATTGCCTGCGGCATGTTGATCGCCACCCTGCACGAGGCGGGTTTGGCAACGCTCACCCACACACCATCACCGATGGGTTTCCTGCGCGAGGCGTGCGAACGCCCCGAATGGGAAAAACCATTGATGATCGTGGTGGTTGGCCGCCCTAGCAAGGACGCGACCGTCCCCGCCCATGCGGTGCGCAAGAAACCTCTCGAACAGATTTCAAGCTGGCTTTAGGCCGCAAGGTCTAGCGCGCCGGGACACAAACAAGAGCGGCCGCGCGAGCAGCCGCCCATTTAGGCCGCTTTCAATTCACTCTGCGCCTCTTGGCTGCCGAGAAGGTCGTAGGGATCAATCCCCTCTTCGCGCCAGATCCGGTGGCATTCGCGATATACGGTCGGCTCCGGAATGTTGAGCGCCTTGCGCACTGCATCCACCGGCTGCGCCAACAGGTCGCGGATCGGTTGATCAATCAATTGCGGCGCGCCTTTACCGGTGGCCTTGGCCTGTCGCACGGCGCCCATGATCGGTGCTTTGCTGC
The DNA here is from genome assembly GCA_013214365.1 of Erythrobacter sp. Lineage (GTDB taxonomy): Bacteria > Pseudomonadota > Alphaproteobacteria > Sphingomonadales > Sphingomonadaceae > Erythrobacter. The sequence goes on along the minus strand of JABSPI010000040.1, from coordinate 6,832 downwards.
CCTTGGCGCCCATTTTGATATTGAGCGCGCCGGCATATCCGATCAACAAATGCCCATGGCTGGGCGATTGGCCGTGGGTGAACAGCAACACACATTGTTCGCCCAATGCATCGCGGCCATAACCGGTCAAGACATGGAACAGGTCGTGCGTGTCGCGCGAGCGTTCGGCATACCATTGCACCAGATCATCGAATTTCGGACGGCCCAAGCTCTCGGCTTCGGCGACCAGCCCTGCGGCGGTCAAACCTTCGCTTTCCATGAAATCGCAATAGGCGTGCGCGAGGCTGCCCTTGGGCGTTTTGCGCAAGGCATCATGATCATCGAGAATTTCGGGCAGATAGGGTTCGGACGCGCGCAGATGTTCGCCATGGTCAGACATAACCAGCTTTTCGATGCGCGGCATGAACCCCTTGGAGGGGAGCGATTCGTAGATTTTGAAGACCAGGCTGGTGTCTTCCTTATCCTTGATCAGCAATTGAAANTTTTTGATCGCACGCATCGGCCGATAGCGCGGCTCGGGACGCGTCGGGTGACGCAAAACNGTGCCGTCAGGGGCAAATCTCTGGGTGTAGCTGGCGGTGTCGGTCATCGATTGTGCCTTCTTGTCAGAACAGCTGCATATGCCTGTTTATGAGCGAAAAACCCTAGCAGCGAATTACTTACAGGGATGTAAATACCAGACATACGTTCGAAATCAAAACCCTTTTTCCCCAAGCCCGGATCGCTCTCGCCCCGCAATGCAGGCTAGCCCGTCACCCAGCGATCGCGCGGCACCCCCAACAGATCAAGGATATGGGTCAGGTCGCCGGCATCAATCCGGCCGTTTGCGGCGCTGCGTGCGGCGGGTTTGGCGCGGTAGGCAAAGCCGTAATCGGCCGCCTCAAGGATCGGGATATCATTGGCCCCGTCACCGCTCGACAAGACCCGCGCCCCCTGCCCCAACACCGCCGCCTCTTCGCGCAGAACCGACAGCTTGGTCGATGCATCGCTGATCGGGCCGGCGAGCAATCCGGTGAGCTTGCCATCAGCAACGCCCAAACGATTGCCCACCACCCGGTCAAACCCCAGATCGTGGGCCACGCGGTCGCCAAAATGGTGAAAGCCGCCGGTCACCAACACGCACCGGCACCCATGCGCCTTTAAAGTGGCGACCAATGTCTTGGCCCCCGGCATTGGCGAAATCCGCTCGGCCAGACATTGCTCGATCGCAGCTTCATCCAAACCTTTGAGCAATCCGACCCGCTCGCGCAGCGCATCGCCAAAATCCAATTCGCCCTGCATGGCGCGTTCGGTGATCTGGGCGATCTGTTCTTTCAATCCGGCATAATCGGCGAGTTCATCGATGCATTCCTGCTCGATCATGGTCGAATCCATATCCGACACAAACAAAGCGGGCATTGTAATCTCGCCCTCAGCAATCAGCGCATCGCAGCCGGGAAAATATTCTGCAACCATCCGATTCAAATGCACCGGATCGGTCGTGCCACCGCATTGCAGCTCCACCACACGGCGCCCTGATGCATCGCAAATCGTGCGCTCTGCTGCCCCGTTCCCTGGCGAGCTGTGCGATAAAGCCTCAAGCAATTTGCCAAGCCGTGTTTCCCAATCCGGCTGTTCTGCTATCAGACGCGCAATGGTCACGAACACATCCTCTCATATCGCCGCACACACACGGCCCGTCGCGCTCATTGCAGGGCCAACCGCCAGCGGCAAGAGCGCAGCTGCGCTTGAACTTGCCAAAGCTCTGGACAAAACCGGGCGCGGCGCGGTGATTGTCAATGCCGACAGCATGCAAGTCTATGCCGATATACCGGTTCTGTCCGCGGCCCCCGATGCGCAGGAGCAATCGCAATGCCCGCATGTTTTATACGGCGCATGGGACGGGGCCGACGCCTGTTCGGCCGCCGCTTGGGCAGCGCGCGCCCGCGATGAAATCGCCAAGGCGCATGAGGCCGGCGCGGTGCCGATCCTGGTCGGGGGCACCGGCATGTATCTCAAAGTCCTGCTCGAAGGGATCGCGCCAATCCCCGAGATCGAACCGCATGTGCGCGAAGTGGTGCGCGCGATGGACACCGCCGCCGCCTATGCCGCGCTGCAGATCGAAGACCCGTTGCGCGCAGCCGAGCTTCAACCGGCCGACAGCCAGCGCATCGCCCGCGCGTTGGAGGTGAAACGCTCCACCGGAGTGACCTTGGCCGATTGGCAACAAGCCAAGAGCGGCGGGATCGCGGATGATGTGACCTTGTGCGCGGCGGTCATCATGCCCGAACGCCAATTTGTCTATGATCGCTGCCACACGCGGTTTGCCGCGATGATCGAAACCGGCGCGGTGGAAGAGGTGGAAGCTTTATTAGCGCGCGGCCTGTCCCCTGCCCTGCCGGTTATGCGCGCAATCGGCGTGCCCGAAATCTCCGCAATGATCCGCGGGGCGATGACAAAAGACGAAGCAATTGATGCAGGCGCGCAATCGACCCGCAATTACGCCAAGCGCCAATTCACCTGGCTGCGCAATCAATGTCCGGAAGAATGGACCCGGATTGAATCTCAAAATATCGACATTTCGTCCGTATTCGCATTATTATTACAGAATTAACGGTTGACGCGTTAGAAAGTGACGTTTAGCGAGCATTCCACGAACGAAGTCACATCGGTGGCGATCGTTCTTGGTTTTCTCGTCCATTGGGGGTACACCCCACCGCAGCACAAAGGTTAAGGAACGAACCGGATCATGATTATCGTCATTCTTGTAGGGGAAACGGGCTGATCCGGGTTTTGTGACATTCAAAAACCCCGACCGGCCCGACGCGAATATGCGCTTCGGGCCGTTTTTTGTTTGAGGAGAAGAATTGTGGCGCAGCAATCAGGTGCCGCCTTGTTGATGGAAAGCCTGGTCCGGCAGGAGGTCGAATTTGTATTCGGCTATCCCGGCGGGGCGGTGCTGCCTATTTATGACGAATTGTTCGGGGACGAACGCATTCGCCACATTCTTGTCCGCCACGAAGCCGGCGCGGCCCATGCCGCCGAAGGCTATGCCCGCGCCACCGGCAAGCCAGGCGTGGTTCTGGTCACCAGCGGTCCGGGCGCAACCAATGCGGTCACGGGGATCGCTGATGCGTTTCTCGATTCCATTCCGATGGTGGTGATCACCGGGCAAGTGCCCACCGGCCTCATCGGCACCGATGCCTTTCAAGAGGCCGATACGGTTGGCATTACCCGCCATTGCACCAAGCACAATTATCTCATCAAAGATCCCGCCGATCTGGTCGCCACGGTTGAGGAGGCGTTTCGCATCGCCACCACCGGACGCCCCGGCCCGGTTGTGATCGACATCCCCAAAGATGTGCAGATCGCGGTCCCTTCGAAAAGCCGCGCCAACCCCAATGCCGGCGCGCACCGTTACGCCCCGCAAATGGTCGCCCCCGCCGATCAAATCGCAGAAGCGGTCGATATGATCGCCAATGCGCAAAAGCCGGTTTTCTACACCGGCGGCGGGGTGATCAATTCCGGCCCGCGCGCATCGCAATTGCTGCGCCAGTTTCAGGATTTGACCAGCGCGCCGACAACCTCGACCCTGATGGGGCTTGGGGCGTTTCCCAACACCCATCCCGATTGGCTGGGCATGTTGGGCATGCACGGCACGTATGAGGCCAATCTGGCCATGAACCAGGCCGATGTGATGGTGTGTATCGGGGCGCGGTTTGATGACCGGGTGACCGGACGATTGGACGCATTCAGCCCGGATTCCAAAAAGATCCACATCGATATCGACCGTTCCTCGATCAACAAGACGGTGCCGGTGGATTTGGGCATTGTGGGCGATTGCGCCACTGTGCTGGAACAGATGATCGCCGCATGGGGTGATCGCGCGGGCCAGGATCTGGGCGAATGGAAAGCGCGCATTGCCGGGTGGCGCGCGCGCGAATGCCTTGCCTATCCCGAGCGTTCCAAAGCCAATCCGCAAGCGATCATGCCGCAAAAGGCGATCGAGCGGCTCTATCATCTGACCAAGGATCGCTCGCCCATCATTTCAACCGAAGTGGGTCAGCACCAGATGTGGGCGGCGCAATATTTCGGGTTTGATGCGCCCAATAAATGGCTGACCAGCGGCGGGCTTGGCACGATGGGCTATGGCATGCCCGCGGCGATTGGGGCGCAATTGGGTCATCCCGATGCGTTGGTCATCGATATTGCCGGCGAGGCAAGCATCCAGATGAATATTCAGGAGCTGGGCACGGCCTCGCAATATCGCCTGCCGATTAAGGTCTTTATCCTCAATAACGAATATATGGGGATGGTCCGCCAATGGCAGGAGCTGACCTATGAAAGCCGCTATTCCAATTCCTATTCCGACAGCCTGCCCGATTTTGTCGCTCTGGCTGAGGCCTATGGCTGGAAGGGTATCCGGATCGAGGATGAAGGCGATCTGGATGCTGGCATCCTGCGCATGATGGAACATGACGGCCCGGTGATTGTCGATTGCTGCGTTGCCAAAGACGCCAATTGCTTCCCGATGATCCCCTCGGGCGCGGCGCACACCGAAATGCTGCTCTATGGCGATCAGGTCGAGGGCACGATGGACGATGAAGCCAAGGCGTTGGTTTGATGGAGAACGGTTGGATCTGGCTTTTCGGCATCGGCTTATTTTGGCTCGTGGCCTTAGCCATTAGGGATGCGCGACGCGGCGATTATCTTTGGGCCGGTGTCAGCGCGGCTTTGGCCATCGCCGCTTTATTTGTACCATATCCATCAATCACCCACTCGGTTGAAATTAATTTACCTCAAGGGTCCCAATGAAAATCCAAAGCGCTGAAACCGAACGGCACGTACTCGCCGTCACCGTCGACAACGAGCCGGGCATCCTTGCCAAGATCACCGGCCTGTTCACCGCGCGCGGCTACAATATCGACAGCCTGACCGTGGCCGATATCTCAACCGATCACGCGATCAGCCGGATCACCATTGTCACCAATGGCCCGCCGCAAGTGATCGACCAGATCGAGGCGCAATTGGAACGGCTCGTGCCCGTGCACAAGGTCACCGACCTCACCGCCGCCGGCCCGCATGTCGAACGCGAGCTGGCTTTGATCAAGGTTGCGGGCACAGGCGATAAACGGGTCGAGGCGCTGCGCGTTGCCGAAATCTACCGCGCCAATGTCGTGGACACGACCACGTCCAGCTTTGTGTTCGAGCTCACCGGCACGCCGGAAAAAGTCAACAGCTTCATCACCTTGATGCGTGAACTTGGTCTGGTCAGCGTGGGCCGATCAGGCGTGGTTGGCATGATGCGGGGGAGCGGCGGCGCATAAGTCCGCCCCCCTCCACGCAAACCGGTAAAATTATTCAAGCGATTTACAAAGATAACATTCTTCAAAAGGGAAACCCCATGAAAGTCTATTACGATGCTGATGCCGATCTTGGCCTGATCAAATCCAAGAAGATCGTGGTGCTGGGCTATGGCTCACAAGGCCATGCCCATGCGCAAAACCTGCGCGATAGCGGGGTTGAAGAGGTTGCGATTGCTCTGCGCGAAGGGTCGGCCACCGCCCAAAAGGCAGAAGCCGCCGGTTTCAAAGTGCTCTCCAATAAAGACGCCGCCCAGTGGGCCGATATCATCATGGTTCTGGCCCCCGACGAACACCAAGCGGCAATCTGGCAGGATGATCTGGCGGGCAATATGAAACCCGGCAGCGCGCTCGCCTTTGCCCATGGTCTCAACGTGCATTTCGGCCTGATCGAGGCGCCTGCTGATATCGACGTGATCATGATCGCGCCCAAAGGCCCCGGCCACACCGTGCGCAGCGAATATCAACGCGGCGGCGGCGTGCCTTGCCTGATCGCGGTCGATCAGGATGCCAGCGGCCAAGCCAAGGAAATCGCGCTTGCCTATGCATCGGGCGTTGGCGGGGGCCGTTCGGGCATCATCGAGACCAATTTCCGCGAGGAATGCGAAACCGATCTGTTCGGTGAACAAGCGGTTTTGTGCGGCGGGATCACCCATCTGATCCAGGCCGGTTTCGAAACCCTGACCGAGGCGGGATACGCGCCCGAAATGGCCTATTTTGAGTGCCTGCACGAGACCAAGCTGATCGTTGACCTGCTTTATGAAGGCGGAATCGCCAATATGCGCTATTCGATCTCCAACACCGCTGAATATGGCGATATCACCACTGGCCCGCGCATCATCACCGATGAAACCAAGGCCGAGATGCGCCGCGTGCTTGACGACATCCAATCGGGCCGGTTCGTGAAAAACTTCGTCCTCGACAACCGCGCCGGTCAGCCCGAGCTTAAGGCCGCGCGCAAACGCGCCGAAGCCCATCCGATCGAGAAGACCGGTTCCGAATTGCGCGCCATGATGCCGTGGATCAGCGCCAACAAGCTGGTCGACAAATCCAAGAACTAACGTCACTGGTGGAGGGGTTATGAACGCCTCCACCACTCGCATTGTGTTTGCCGTGATGGCGATTGCCTGGGTGGTGATCGTCGCGCGCGCCTACCTCAATGTGAAAGGCACAGATGCGCTCGTCCCGCAATTGCCTCAGGCCCAGGTGCAGGCCTTTGCCCGCGAACAATTGGATGCGTTGCAACAACCCAGTTTCGAGGGCGATTTGGAATTGTGCGGCATCATCTGGGAAACCAGCGAAGGGACACTGGGCGTGTCGCGCCCGCGCGAAGGCGACGAGGCGAGCTGCGATCTGGCCTATTTCGATGAACCCGGAATGGTCCCGGTGGCAAGCTTTCACACCCATGGCCGATTTTCGCCGCGCTATGACGGCGAAGTGCCCTCCCTGCTCGACATTCAGAGCGATATTGCCAGCGGTATTGATGGCTA
>JABSPI010000004.1:16325-18468 GCA_013214365.1 Erythrobacter sp. | reverse complement strand
CGGTTGCAGGATCGGTGTCGGTGCGCGCGCTGTCGATAAATTCGCGGCTGAGGTCAAAGCCATAGGTGAGGTCGAGCGCCCCGCCGCGCCCTTGCGCAACCGCGCTAAAGGTCCACAAATCCGAGGTGAAGCCCTGATCGATGCGGATCGTATCGCCGCGCACGCGCATTTCGTCTTCGCGGCGCGATTGGTGCGCGGCGGTGACCTGCACCGAGCGCATCGCGCCATCGCCCACATCGCCGCGCGCGCGCAGATAGGTGAGCGTGCGGTGATGGTCCTTGTCGCGGCGCAGATCCGTGCCCGCCACCGTCCCTTCAAAGGGAACCGAAAACACCGTCGAATGGGTGCGCGGCACATCCTCTTGCCACACGCTTTGGTGGTTAAGCGTCACATCCCACAGCGCGCCCAGCGCAAGATCGACCCGCGCATCAAGGCCGCGTTCGCGATATCCCGTCATCGGCAAGCGCCCCGCATCCGCGGCGCGCACATCGCCATATTCGCGCACGCTCACCCCGCCGCGAAAGCCCCACACATCGCCCTTGCCCAGCGCCACCGCAGCGCGCGAGACGAGGCTGTGATCTCCGCTCGACACCCGCACTGTGCCCTCGCCGCTGGCATAGGTGCCGGTTTGATCGCGCATGCCCGTGGTGCGGGTGGTGAGGTTGATGACCCCGCCGACCGCCTCGCTGCCATAGAGCGAGGAAGAGGGGCCGGCGATCAATTCGATCTGCGCGAGAGTGAAGCTGTCGACCTGGGCGAAATATTCATTGGCCCCGTCGCGATAAGTGGCATTGTTGTAGCGTATGCCATCGATCACCAGAACTGTGCGATTGCCGGTGAACCCGCGAATATAGGGCGATCCGTGGCCCGAGGCGGTTTTCTGGACCAGCACGCCGGGCAAGCGGTAGAGCGCTTCGGGCACAGTGCGCGGCAGGTCACGCTCGAGCTGTGTCTGGTCGATGACGCTGATCGCATAGGGTTCATCGAGCAGGGGCCGCTGCGAACGGGTGCCGGTGATGATGATGCCGGGTTGGTTTATCGGGGGTTCGGGCGCGATTTCGGGCGCGGGGTTGGAAGCGGCTCCGGGTTGGGGTATCGGCGCCCTGGCCGGCGCAACCCGGCCGCCATCGCCGCGCACCAATGCCGGGTCACTATGCGCCGCAGCAGGCCCCGCCCCCCACATGGCCACAGCCGGGACACACGCGCAGGGCAAGACCCGCACTATGGCGCGGGGCCACTCGCAGACTAAGCGGCGGGCCAGCATCAAGACATCTGGGTGCGCGGTCACCTCATTGGGTTGCGACCCGCCGGTTGATTACGGCCAGGTCGGCACTCCTCTGCCCGGCGTGTAAGGCGCGCCCATCGCCTCCAGCTCATCCTCCAACGCCCCGACGCGCAGCTCCACATCGCGCAATTGCGCCAATGCAGCGGCGAAATCGGTCTTGGCAATTTCGAGCGCGGTGCGGTCCGATCCGGTCACCGGCGATTGGTGCGACCAACCCCATCCGCGGATTTGCCCGACCCGCGCCGCGATCGAAAACGGCACCGGTTCGTTGCGGCTGCTGACCGAGGAATCGCCGAACATTGCGACATCGACATTGTCGAGCAGGCCTTCGATCTGCTGGATCGAGCCGCGCTGGGCATCGATTGGTTGGTTGAGCGTTTCAACCGCCACTTTGAGATGCGCCAGACGGTTGCGCAGATCGCGCGAGGCCGCCCCGGCCCCCGACACCGCGCGCGCCAATTGCGCGGTCTCTTGCTGGAAAGCGAGCACGCCGGCGCGGTCGCTGGCGATCTCGGGGCTGTTTTCGAGCGGTTTGACCGTAAAGCTCTGGGCCTCGCCCAGCGGCGTCACCACCCCGTTGATCATCTTGCCCATCTGCACGCTATATGTGCCCGGCAACACCAAAGGCCCGGCAGGCGCGCTGCCGAAAATGCTCGGCGTGCTTGGCGTCAAACGCGCAGGATCAGGCGCGGCAAAGCGCAAATCCCACGCCACACGGTGCAGACCGGCCGAACTTGGCCCGGTCATACGCCGCACGATATTGCCGTCGGCATCGCTGATTGTGAACACGATTGCGGGTTGGTCTTCGCGGTCTTCGGCGCGCAGCGTCTCCCACGAGGGATAGGGCGTGTCGCCGCC